>JAFZPG010000090.1 GCA_017550425.1 Lachnospiraceae bacterium
TCCGCGAGCGCCTCCATCAGGTTCTTTCGCTGATTTTCCGCGACTTCCACACGTTTCTTTTCGATCGCCTCCCGTTTGATATACAGGCTCTCCAGGGAATGCTCCAGGTCGATCTCAACGTTCTTCGACGAGCCCAGGCTCGCCACGTGGTTCTTCAGTTCGTCCGCCAGCCCCTCTTCAAAGGTCGCTTTCATCTGGCCCAGGCTGACCATGTTGCGGAACGCCGTCTCGGTCATGTTGCCCAGCAGCGTATTGATATGCTCCTGTGCGGGGACGACTTCGACCCCGTCGGTCACATTCATGAGTTTTACCCACGGATCCGGGCGCAGGAAACTGCGCTCGATGCGATACTGCTTGCCGAAAGAAGTGAACATCAGGCTTCCGCCGTAACCGCCCTGATCCTCCCAGGGTTCGTACTGTTTGTACAGATTTGCCGCTCCCGAACGGTTATCCATTCCGAAGAACATGCAGTAGATAAAGGTGTGGATGGTGGATTTGCCGGCTTCGTTTTTGCCGTGCAGGATGTTCAGCCCATTGTCGAATTTAACGACCTTGCCATGGAATTTTCCGAAGTGGGCCAATGTGAGTTCATTAATGATCATACCGGCTCCCTCCTATTCCTGATCTGCAAGCAGGGCCGACAGCCCGTAGTACAGCGCTTTATTCGTCAGCGGGCTCGGCGGCAGCTTATGCAGCGCCTCGAGGTACTCGCCGACCAGGTCGCCGTCGTGCTCGTGCGCGATCTTCAAAATATCATAATATGCCTGTGTTTTATCGTTGATCCGGACGATATTGCCCGTTTTTTCAAGTTCATCGACAGCGATGGGCTTCTGCGGGTTGAAACGTCCTACCATGTTCAGTGTATACAGGTTCTGCTCGCCCTGCTCCGCGATGATCTTTTTCACCGCTTCGACCAGGCTTTCTGTCGTCGACTCGCGCACCACCGGCACCTGCACGGTGATATATTGGCGCTGGGAGATCGGGATGAGTTCGAAGGTAGTCCCTTCCTCCGTGATCTCGCCGATGATGTAGCCATGCTCGCCGGGCTCGTTCTCCGAGATGGGCTCGAGGCTGCCTGCATAGGCCATGCGGTAGCGGTCCCGCAGCTGCGGCTGCGGCAGGTGCCCCAGGGCAATGTAATCAAATTCTTTTTCCGTCAGGCGATCCGGCCGGAACGGGATATATTCATCCTCGCCTCCGTGGGCCAGCAGAATGCGGTAGCTATCCGAAGGCTCCTCACGGCGGGGCTTGAGCGGGATCGAGTCATACAAAGGCTCCGTGATGGTCGGCGTATGGTAGCTCATACCCCAGATCTCACAGTCCAGATCCTCGAAATACATCTTCTCCGGCGTCGCCGAAGTAAAGAAATGCACGCTTTCATCCCACGTGAAATCCAGGTACGCGGATGTCTCTTTGAGATAGTCGCGGTCGCCCGCCATCAGGACTACGCGCGTCCTCTCCAGCTTTTCAAAGAGTGCATTGACCTCCTTCAGTTCCCGTTTCAGGGGCTGCCTGTGGAACAGGTTCCCGGCGATCAGAAGCAGGTCCGCTTTCTTTTCGTTGCAGACATCGATGACCTCCGCAAACGTATCCCAAAGTTCACGTGCCCGCTCGGTCGCCCACGGCTTGTTGCCATCCGGAATGGCGCCGAGATGGACGTCCGCTATATGTACAAATCGCATAGATCTTACCTCCCGGTTAAAACTTCAAATGTGGTTTCCTTCTCAAACCTTCGCTCTGTTTTGACTACTGTAAGTATATCATGTTTTTCTGCGGGCGTAAAGGAGAAATCGAGAGGGAAACCACTCCTTGAAAACAGGAAGGTTCCTGATCGAAACTAGCTAGCTATAACTCCGGGGATGGCGGATCTCTCACTTTTGCGCGTAGGATTGACGTTCCCGGCAGCCCGATCTTACGCGCATTTTCATGTTTTTCTTTCTTTTGCGCGTAGGATTGACGTTCCGGACAGCCCGATCTTACGCGCATTTTCTTGTTTTTCTTTACTTTGCGCGTAGGAATGTCCTCCCCGACAGCCCGATCTTACGCGCATTTTCTTGCTTTTCTTTACTTTGCGCGTAGGATTGTCCTCCCTGACAGCGCAACCTTACGCGCACTTTCTTGCTTTTTCCACTTTTGCGCGTAGAGCTGTCGTCGCGGGCGGAAACCGTTTGCCAGACGCGGCAAATTGTGGTAAAATATGAGCAGTGACATTGTCCCTGAAAGATTAAAAATTCATATTTACGGAGGAAACAATTATGGATATTGGTAGTGTATGGAGACTGGTATCGATTCGTGGGATGAACCCCGAGACATTTGAGATGGAGTGGATCACCGCAGAGGAACTTTCCGAGCGGCCCGAGGGAGATTTCCTGAAGATGATGCAGAACGCCCTCTTTATGTTCGAAGATGGCGGCGTCGTAAAGGTCCTGTCTGAAGTCAAGATCCCCGAGGGAACGCCGCAGGAAGAGATCGACGCTTTTGTCGCTTCCGGCGAGGCCGAACTGATCGACGGCGATCTGTTCATGGTCCGCAAATGGGCCTGGAAGACGGAGGGCGATGACCTCTTTGTCAGCGATAATTCCCACGCCGAGGTTTTCGGCGAGGCCCTGGATCCTTTCCGCAAGTCGGAGGTCGCGGGCAATACCCTCGTGATCCTGGACAACTATCAAATCGTTAAGATCGATGAGATGCCGAGCGAGGTCAAAAAGACCGTAAAGGAGGTCAAGGAGATCACCCCTGAGATGCAGGCCGCTGCCGGCGAATACAAGCGCCTTTACATCAAGATGGTCTGCTCGGACACGCAGGAAACCGATAAAGAAGCCAAACTCGTCCTGAACGCTGACGGAACCGGCATGTCCTACCGCGACGATCTCGAGATCAAGATCAAAGAATGGTCCATTAACGGCACCGAATTCAAGATGACCGAAAAGTTCCTCGGAACCATCGACTACACCGGCACCCTCGAAAACGGCCACCTCGACATCTACAACGGAGATCCCGAGAAACCGATGACGTACGAGTATGTGTTCGATAAACAGTGAGCCCCCTTGCTTTGTTTCGCGATCCGTGCTATACTCTACAGAGCCCAAATGCAGCAGAAGGGCACGTAGAAACAGAGAAAAGGAGGGGCACATTTTCAAATGTGCCGGATCAAAATGAGGAAATTTACAAGCATTGCTTTGTCCGCATGCCTGTGCCTGGGAGCACTCGTCGGATGTAAGACCGACGACGATGCTACCACAGCGGCGACAGCCAGCGCGGCGATCGAAGCAACCACAACACAGGCGGAGGCAACGACCGCTCCGACCGAGACAACTGCGGAGGCTACTACGCCCGAGACGACCATGGCGGCTACTACTACAGCGGCTCCGACCACGGCAGCTCCGACGGCGGCTCCCACAACGGAAGCCCCTACGCTTCCCGCAGACCCGAAGTACACCATCCCGACCGAAATGACAGAAAAGCTCACAACTCAGGCTGAAAAGCACGGCTTCACCTTCGGTGGTTGCATCGGCAACAACGAGATGAACAACGCCGGCTATAAATCCATGATCGCCGACAACTTTGCAAGCGTTACCGCGACGAACGAACTCAAGGCTTACTCACTGCTCAACCAGAAGGCTTCGAAGGAAGACCCGAACGGCATGCCCGGCATGTATTACGGAAATGCCGATAAGATCGTCAAATGGGCGCAGGAGAACGGCCTCGGCGTGCGCGGCCACGTTCTGGTTTGGGACGCATACATGACCGACTGGTTCTTCCGCGAAGGTTACGACAGCAAGGGTGAGTACGTTGACGCCGAGACCATGAAGAAGCGTCTCGAGTACTACATTGACGCAGTCATTACCCACTTCGAGACTGAATTTCCCGGCGTCGTTTACTGTTGGGACGTGGTCAATGAAGCGGTCGGCGACAGTTCGAGCGAGTACGCGGCAGGCGATCCCTGCCACATCCGTACGAAGCGTAACGGCGAAGACAACATCTTCTACACCAAGGTCGGCGAGGACTACATCTACCTTTCCTTCCTGTATGCACGCAACACCGTCGAGAAGCTCGGCGCGAACATCAAGTTGTTCTACAACGACTATAACACCTTCTATTCTGACAAACGCAACGCGATCATCAACCTGGTGAAGAACATCAACTCCTACGCGAAGAACGCGGACGGCACCGA
>JAFZPG010000091.1 GCA_017550425.1 Lachnospiraceae bacterium
AAAGAGTTATCCGAAACTGAACGGCAGTTGCTTTTGCATCCGGTTCTTTTTCAAACAGCATATCAATATCATCGGCTTCTTCTGGAATTAACATCGGTGCATAAATGTCTCTAAAATACTGATACTGCTCCTGGCTTACAGCGCGGCTTGTAAACCACAGGTACGCCTCTTCTTCAAATTTCTGCTGTTGATTAAGTTGACGCAAGGTTTCAAGCCTGAGTTTTACAAGAGAAAACGATCGGGGGCGTCTCGATGAGGCGCCCCCGGTTGTTCTATTCTTCGATTTTCTTCATGGCAAATGCGGTGCGGCTGGGAAGGTAGATCGGGAACCCGTATCTTCCGTCGCCGAGCTCATCTGTCTTGTAGATATAGCTCATATCGATGCGCTGCTGTCCGCCGTACCGTTTCTGGTCCGTCGACATGATGACCTGGTATTTTCCGGGCGCAGGGACCGGAATAAAATATCCGGTAAACGACTTCGTCGGGTGGAAATTGAATACGAAGACGATGTCGTTACGCTCGTACGCGATGATCTTATCCTGCTGGTGCATCCAAAGATTATGCGTGCGCCCCTTCAGAACGTTCTCCCGCTTCGTCAGCGCGATCATGTCCTTATCGAACTGCTCCAGCTGACAGTAACGCAGGTCCTGATTATCCGCCAGCGACCACTGTCTGCGGCAGTAATGGTAGCTCCAGTTGTTGCCCTCACGCGGGAAATCGATCCACTCGGGGTGGCCGAATTCATTGCCCATAAAGTTCAGGTAACCCTCGCCGGCAACGGTCTCGGTGATCCAGCGGATCATCTTATGCAGGGCAATACCACGGTCAATGATGACACTCTGCGAATGTTTCGACATGTGCCAGTACATCTCCTGGTCGCACAGGCGGAACATGACCGTCTTATCGCCGACCAGTGCCTGGTCGTGGCACTCAACGTAACCGATGACCTTCTCATGGGAGCGGCGGCCGGAAAGCTCATACCACATCTTCCAGATGTCCCAGTCTTCGTCGCGCGTCTCATCCAGGAATTTGATCCACATCGGCGCTGCACCCATACCGAGGCGGTAATCAAAACCGATGCCGCCGTAGCGGATCTTCATCGCCATACCCGGCATCGCGGACATATCCTCGGCGATCGTGATCGCATTCGGGTTCAACGCGTGGACCAGTTCGTTCGCCAACTGCAGATAGGTGACCGCGTCCGTATCGGTATTCAGCGAGAAATACTTATCATAGTTGTCAAAATTCGTTCCCAGTGCGTGATCGTGATATAGCATGCTGGTAACGCCGTCAAAACGGAAACCGTCGAAATGGTACTCCGTCATCCAGTACTTCAGGTTCGAAAGCAGGAAATGCAGTACTTCCGGCTTTCCGTAGTTGAACAGTTTGGTGTCCCACTCGCGGTGGTTGCCGCGCTCTCCCTCATGAAAGAACTGAACGTCCGTGCCGTCGAAGCGGTTGATGCCCTCTGCGGTGTTTTTCGCAGCGTGCGAATGCACCACGTCGAGGAGCACGCGAATGCCCATCTTATGGGCTGTATTGACCAGTTTCTTCAGGTCATGCTCGGTGCCGAAACGCGAGGAAGCCGCGAAGAAATTCGTCACCTGGTAGCCGAAGGAAGCATAATAGGGATGCTCCATGATAGCCATGAGCTGGATGGTATTGTATCCGAGTTTCTGCACCCGGGGCAGGATCTTATCGGTAAATTCCTGATAGGTGCCGACGCCGTATTTCTCCTGGGCCATGCCGACATGACATTCATAAATGATCGGAGGTTCTTCCGGAACAAAATCTGCGTCCGTCCAGGCGAACTTCCGTTTCGGGACGGAGATCACACCGTTCCAGATCACGGAATTCGGTTCTTGTACTACGCGGTGTATGTAGAGGGGAATGCGGCGCATCTCCTCTCCGTTTGCGCAAACGACTGCCTGCACACGGCAACCGTCAAACAACGTTTTTTTACCCGGGATATTCACTTCCCAAACGCCGTTATCCAATTCATGCATCGGAAGGGCATGCGGGTTCCAATCGTTGAAATCGCCGGTCAGGTACATAGCCTGCGCGCCCGGCGCCCATTCACGATACACCCAACCGTCTTTCGTCGTATGGAAACCGAAATACTCATGCGCATTCGCGAAATCCACCAGCGACTCACCCTCCGGCAGGATCCTGTGTTTCATATTTTCATAATTCGACATACGAAGATCGATATCCCCTGCGTACGCATTGAGCAGATAATCGTAGTCTAAGATCTTGTATCTCATAGGACCTCCTTCGGAAACGTCCCCTCGTTTCCAAAAAAAGAAAAGGAAATGCCGATTTTATTCAGCATCTCCTTCAGTATAACGCATTTTTTCGAAAATAACAAGGAGAAATTACACAATTCATGCGCTCACTCCGTAAAGAACAGAGAGCACACCAGTGCAATTCCGTCATCATCGTTGGATCGTGTAATGAAATTCGCGACCCTTTTTACCGCCGGCTGGGCATTTTCCATAGCCACGCCCATGCCCGCATATTCGATCATGGAAATGTCGTTAAACCCGTCGCCGCATGCCACCAGGGCATCCTTTGTGTCCCCCAGTTTTTTGAGGAGTTGATCCAAAGCATACGACTTCTCGATGTCTTTCGCCATGATCTCGAGGAAGAACGGCTCCGAACGCATCACGTGGAAGTTCGGTCCCAGCGCCTCCCGCATCTTCGGTTCGACGGTCGCCAGGTAGTCCGGCTCTTCGACCGCGATGAACTTGATGATCGGCTCATCCGTACAAGCAGACAGATCCTCCACCTTCCGCACGGGCATGTGGTTGATCTTCGCCTCCAGGACGATGTATTTATTGTCCGCGTACTCGGCGAGAACGCTGCCCCGGCTGTGCATCAGCAGCGGCGTTTTAAACTCCTTCGCGTAGTGGAACACCTTCCACAGTTCGTCCGGCGCCACTTCCCTTTGGAACAGGATCTCGCCGGTCTGACAGGACACGACGCGTCCTCCGTTGAACGAGATGATGTAGCCGCCGTAATCCTTCAGTTTCAGTTGTCTGGCCAATGCGAGGATGCCGTCCATGGGACGTCCCGAACACAGGATGATCTTAGCTCCGCGCTCCTGGATCCGCATCAGCGCATCGTAGGTCTCCGGAGTGATCACCTTTTGGGAATTCACAAGTGTTCCGTCCAGATCGAGTGCCAAATATCGATAACTCATATTGACTCCTCCGGCAGATTCAGATCATTCAGCAGGTCCGCCGGCACGTACAGGCCGCCGTAGCCCTTTCCGATCGCGATCTTCGGCTTATTATCCCCGTGGAAATCCGAGCCGCCCGAGAGCACCAGGCCTTTTCGTTTCGCCAGTTTCTTAACGTAATTCTCTTCGTCCTGCGAGTAGGTCGTGTAGACCGCCTCGATGCCATAGAGCCCCAGTTCGACCAGACGGTCGACCAGTTCCTCCAGGCCCTCATTTCCCAGTTCATACAACATGGGATGCGCCAGAACGCAACGCGCTCCCGCCATACGCAGGATCGCCATGGCCCGCTCGATCGTGATCTCCTCCTTCGGAAGATAGCACGGGCAGCCCTGGCCGATGTATTTCTCAAACGCCTCCGCTATGAAGCCGATCTGCTTTGTATCGTAGAGATATCGCGCGAAGTGTGCGCGGGTAATGGTTGAACGATCGCCGAATTGATCGATCAGATCCTCATAGGTCACGGAAAATCCATGGTCCTCCAGGAGCTTCGCCATCTTAACATTGCGCTCCAGACGGATCTTACGGATCTTATCCAATTCCTCCAAAAACTCCGGAGCATGCCAATCCACGCCATACCCCAAGATGTGCACGTCGCCGCCGTTGCGCGCCGCAGAGATCTCGATCCCCGGAATAACTCGCACGCCAAACTGTCGGCCCGCTTCGAGCGCCTCGGCGATGCCGCTCACGGTATCATGATCGGTAAGCGCGATGGCATAGAGGCCGGCCTGCGCTGCCTTCTGAACGACCTGGGTCGGGGACAGCGTCCCGTCGGAAGCGTACGAGTGCGTATGCAAGTCGATACTCTTCCCGAAGTACTTCGTTTTCGCGTCAGGATCCTGTGGCAAATGCGAGGCGATGATCGTCATGTCGCCCTTCAGCCGATAACTACCGTAGCCGGCCGGAAGGATGAAATGGTCGCCTTTTCGGATCTCGGTATCATCCAGCATGCCCTGACCTTCGATCACGCTCATATTGATAAAACGGCCTGCGTTGTTTAGCGTCGCGGGTTCTGCATCGTTCTTCACGACCAGACGCTCGAGTTGAAAGTATCGGCAGGTCAAAAGTTTCGTGATCTCGCAGTTTCCGACCGTAGTCACGCTCGGCTTCTCTTCCGGCACCACATAGGGCGCGCGGATCACATCCAGGCTCTTCCCGATATGAAGTTCCCGCGGCTTTCCGTTCGACAAACGGTCATAATCATATACACGATAGGTGATATCACTGCTCTGCTGGGTCTCCAAGAGCAGGGTGCCGCCTTTGATCGCGTGGATGGTTCCGGGCTCGATCCTAAGCAGATTCCCGGGATGGATCGGCACTTCACGCAGGAAGTCTCCCCACCGCTTTTCTTCGATCATTTTCCGCGCCTCTTCCTTTGAAGAAGCATTGTGGCCTACGATGATCGTTGCGCCGGGCTTGCACGAAAGGATATACCAGCACTCGGTCTTCCCGAGTGAACCGTTCTCGTGCTCTTTCGCATAAGCATCGTCCGGATGGACCTGGATGCTCAGATCCTGCGCCGCGTCAATGATCTTTACCAAAAGAGGAAAACGATCGCTTTTCGCAAATCCGAACAGTTGGGGCTCGTGGTCCCACAGTTCGGACAGCCTCCGCCCGTCATACGGCGTACCGGGCGCGCACACCGTGCAGTCCCCTGCAGGGTGTGCGCTGATAGCCCAGCATTCGCCGGTCTTAGCACCGGGAATGGGATAGGAAAACTCCGTCTTTAAGCGGTCTCCGCCCCATATGGTCTCCTTATAGACAGGCTTTGTGAAAAGCAATCGTTTCATGTTTTATCCTATTCCAGAGCCGAAAATACCGTGTTGATATCCGACTCGATCTTTACTCTTTGCGAACGATCCACGAGATACAGGATCTCGCCGTTGATTTCCAGCTGACAGAAGTTATCGTCGTAAGCCAGCAGACGGATGTGCTTCGTTTCGTCCTCATCGTAGTTGGTAAAGAACTCGTAATCCAGGATCACGTCTGCGTCTTTTTTCACCTTCTCCGGAGCCAGATATTGGTTCGCGGACAATGATACCAAAACGGTGTAGAATGCGCGGAAGGAAGAGTCATCAAACTCTTTTCCGTCCCCGTAGAACCTTTCGGTAGTCGTTTCTTTTCCGTTCTCATCCGTGGTCGTCTCGCGTTTGATCTCGAAATCGTACTTTTTGCCGCCCATAGCGACCGTGATACGATCTACGCAACTAATGCTGATCTGGCAAGGCAAAAGGTTCATCATGTTTTCTTTTACAAAAGAATTCATCAGGAAATCGAGGCCGCCGCTTTTTAAGATCTTAATAACAGGGGTATGGCCGGAGACCTGCGCATAATAGTAGTTCATGCTGTTGATCTCGACTTCATTTCCGACGAGCAGTTCGATCTCCTCTCTCTCATACGAAAGTTCGCCATCCTCGCCTACCTCTGTCCCGTAGACCTTATAGGTGATCTTGATCTGCGCCGCCGGATCCTTAAGACCGAAGGCTTCCAGATCAGCGTCCGAAGGCATGGCCCGCACGCATCCGGAAAAAGACAGACCCATGAGCGCTTCATTTAAGCTGTTGCCTTTTTCATAGTCCATGCTGTCGTATCTTCCGGAAATGCTGGAAGGAAAATACCAGAGGCTCAGCGCCATACGATCGACCTGAAGCAACTCTTTCGGGCTGTAAACGCCTACGATCGACTCTGTCTCACCGCGTTTTTGGATCTCCAGGCGATCCATCTGATCGGCCGAAAGTTCGGGGAAAGGATCGACCGCAATATAATCTGCCACATCGCGCTTAATATAACTGTATAATGTCGAACTCATCATATAGATGTGTTCGTCTCCCTGAATGGCCATAAAATAATAATCGCCGCTCGGGGATTTACTGCCGACGCGTACCTCGTAGGTGTTGCCTTCCGTCGTGGTAAAACGAACGATATGGGCCGGGTTTTTCAATCCGTATACTTCACTGTTACCGCTTTTATCGTCCGAGATCGTATCGATACTGGACAATCCGGCGATATTCGTCACCAAGCCATTGATCAGGGTCCTGCCCAATACCAGTTTCTCGTTGGGAGCCCAGACCCAGGTGCGATCCTCTCCGACCCTTTTGAAGGTTTTTTCCTCACCCGTGGGATTATCCGCTGATATGATGATGATCTCTTCCAGATCATCCGCAGTCAGTTTGACTAACTCGGTCCCTTTCGGAGCCGCCGTGGTCTGCGCTGCCAGTTTCTCCTGCTCCAGTTTTTCGTTATAGCGGTTAACGATCTGGATCCCTACGACCAGTCCTGCCAGAATCACCAGAATGCCGACCGGAATCGCGATCTTCAGGATCTTTTTTCTTTTTTTTCTCTTTTTTCTTTGTTCTGCCGTAAGACCTGCCATTACCGATTTCTCCTTCTGTACCATACGATGAAACCGATCAGGAGGACCGTGATGGGAAGAATGACGGCAGAAATGACAAGAGCCATATTTCGGTTCGACATCATGTAGAGGTTTTTACCAAAATCCGTCACCTTCACGGGAATGCTTACACTGCGATCAAACGAACACAGATAATTCAGTGCAGCAATGTAAAGATCACCATTAAGTATGTTCGGATACGCTTCCAATAGTGCATTGTCCACCAGTCGATTCGAACCAAATACGACCATCTTCATTCCACTCAGGCTGTCTTCTCCGGTGAGACCGATCGTGATTGGGCCGGATATATCACCTGTCTTCTGAACAAACTTCTCTCTGGCCAGATCCAGGCACTGAAAACTACCGGAAGTAGTTTGTAAAAACGGCGATAGAGTCAGAGACTTTTTCTTTGTTTCTGCCGTGTATAATCCTGTCGAAACCGAAACAAATACATATGAATTCTGAGACATTTCCTTAGTCAGAGAACTGCTTGTACTTACATTGGCCAGGTACATATAAGGCGACTCGGAACTCAGGGTACGATCCGACTGTTCACATACTACACCTGTCTTTAATTCGATTCCCAAATACACGAGCAGATTACGGAAATTCTCTGTTTTTTCAGCGTTTTCATAGGCGCAACTGATCATGATCTTTCCGCCGTGGTCTACATAGTCACGGATCAGATCACATTCCATCTGCGTGTAGTCGTTTTGTGGAGAATTGATCAACAGGATATCACAGTCATTTGCGATCGTATCGCTCATCAAGTTTATGTCTGCGATATCATAATTTGCCTTTTTGATCGACGCCATGATGATCTCACCAAGTTCATCTTCATTATGTCCGACCACTTTATAGATCTTCGGGATATCCGAGGTAGTAACATAGACCAGGGCCGATGTTACTTCGCCTTCACCGTCATAATTGTAATACTTCGTCTGGTATTGGGATTGAGCAAATTTTGCGACATCCAGTTCATAAATGTCTGATTCGGGAATAAACTTGGATCGAAGATCAGAGACAACCAGAATACTTCCGTTGTCGATCGTCTCCCCTTCCAGACCGTATTCCCTTAAAGTTGCAAAATTACGGTTTACATCCAGGTTTTTGACATGGATCTTGGACGACTGATCCTCATAGAGTTTCAACATCTGAGTGATAATGTAATCGTAATTTCCGGTTTCACCGATCAGGTAGATCGTAACATCCTTATCCAAAGATTTTGCCACTTCACGTGTTTTATCTCCGATCGAAAACAGTTTCACATCACTGATATCATAAGAGACCCAACCCGTCGGAAGTTTATTGATCAGGATATTGACGGCAACCAAAAAGGCCAAGACCAGGATAACCATCAACATACTATATGAGCCATGTTTTAATGAAGCTTTACCGGTAGCAGTTTTCTTATCCATTTCTTCTACCTCCTAGCTGTATCTTCTCTTCTGGATCGACTGAATGGTCAGGAAGACGAAAAACGCGGAAACTGACAGGTAAAGAACGATCGAAGGGATATCAAAGATATTATATGCAAAATACACAAGTGTTCCGACATAGGGAATGTTGTGCATGATCTGGCCTACGGAACCATAGAACATATCCGGGTTCACACGATAGAGGATCATGATCAGGATGCAGAGACATGCAAACACAACAAAAGAGACGTAGAAATTTTGCGTCATCTTAAAGAAAATGAGGAAGAATACAACCGACAGACCGACAAAGATCATGGCGTTTTTCCACTCATCCATAGGAATCTTCTCAGCTAATTCCGTAAGCATGCTCATCAGGAACAGGAAACCGAATGCGAGCAGGGCCGCAATGATCTGGCTCTCGGTAACGGATGAAAAGAACATGCCGATTGCGATATAAGAGGCACCGATCAGGAAAAAAGCCAGAATGGTAGCATAATCCGTAAGCGGATAGGCGTAATCACCGGTCATATAAATGACCATCGGATATACACAGGAGATCAGAACCGGAATAGCGAAAACCAGGACCATCGCCAGATATTTTCCCAAAGCGATCTTCCAGACGCTGACCGGAGAGGTAAGCAAAAGCTGATCTGTCTTGGATCTGCGCTCTTCCGAGAAGCTGCGCATGGTCAGGATCGGAATCAGAACGGGCAGATAGGATATGATTCCCGCCAAAGAATATGCATAGAAGGGACTGCCGGCCTCAATGTTGTTAAATGAAAACGTCAGGCCAAAGAAAAGCAGGAAGACTGCCACAATAAAGTAGCCGAGCATATCGTTAAAATAGGATCGGAATTCACGTTTCAAAACTGCGATCATTTCTCGTCTCCTCCTTCTTTCTCTTCTTCGTCGGACGTTTCTTCGTTCGGCTCGTCCTCTTCCGGTGCCGCTTCCTCTGCGGAAGTATCCTCTGCATCATCCGCAGTTTCTTCGGTCTTATCCTCCTCCGAAGAAGCATTGCCCCGGTTTTCTTCTTTCATGCGCTCTTCCTCGCGCGCTGCATACTCTTCGTCAGCCTTCGCAACGAGTTGCAGGAAGATCTCCTCCAGGGTCGGCACCACCGCACGCAGCTGGCGAACCGGCACTCCGGCCTTCGCCAGGGTCTTAAACAGCACTTCGGCCACATCGGCGCCTTTTGCAAATGTCAGTCGCAGTTTTGACACACCCTCGGGCATGTCATTGCTGTCAAATTCAAACGTAGCCATCTCCTTAAACGGAGCGAGGACTTCGCTTAAGTTCTCCTCCGTCGTGCGCGCTTCGATCTCGTACACATCCTGTGTATGATAGCGGGCTACCAGGTTCTCCGGCGTATCCATGACGATCAGACGCCCATGGGCAATGATCAGGATCTCATCGCAGACCGCGCTGACTTCCTGCATGATATGCGAGCTGAGCAGCACGACAGGCTTATCCTCCGGGGCGACCGTATCATCCGTGATGACCAGTTCACGGATCAGACGACGGATCTCCTGGATCTGCCTCGGATCCAGACCGACCGTCGGCTCATCGAGGATGATGAACTGAGGATTTCCCAAAAGCGCCTGCGCCAGGCCGACTCTCTGCCGATAACCTTTGGACAGGTTGCGGATCAGACGGCGGCGATAATCATTCAATCGCGTACGATTGATCGCCATATCGATCTGCTTTTTGCGCTCATCGCGCTTCACGCCCTTCAGTTCGGTAACAAACCGCAGGTACTCTTCTACGGTCATATCCGGGTAGACCGGCGGAATCTCGGGCAGGTAGCCGATATAACTCTTCGCTTCCTCCGGATCCTCCAATATACTGCATTCATTGATCAGGACATCCCCGCCGGTCGGGGCAATGTACCCTGTCATGATATTCATCGTTGTAGATTTTCCCGCGCCGTTCGGCCCCAAAAAGCCGTAGATCTTGCCGGGATGCAGGGTAAAGCTGATGTCGTCGACCGCAGGGATCAAACCATACCGTTTTACCAAATTTTTAACTTCGATCAATGCCGTGTCCTCCTAAGTTATTCGTCCTTTCGTATTCGGCTCTTGTATCATACACAGAATATGTGTTTTTTGTGTGAAATCCTGTCACAAAACGCGGATTTTCCTTGGTTTTCAGGCAGGATCCTTCGTTCCCAGGCGGCCTTTGAAATCCTCGTAGGTAAAATCCGTCAAACGGACGATCTCCTCTCCCTTTACGACCCAGATATCGGGCAATGGCATGCCATTAAACGTATTGTTTTTACAGGTGGTATAGATCGCCATGTCTTCGAACAAAAGCCGCTGTCCGGCCTCTAAAGGGCGTTCAAAGGCATAATCGCCGATGATGTCGCCGGACAGGCAGGTCGGTCCGCCCAGACGATAGGTGTAAGGCTTCTCTCCGGCTTCATATCCTTCGTAAAGCGGCGGGCGGTACGGCATCTCCAGCACATCCGGCGTGTGGCAGGCTGCCGACATATCCAGGATCGCATTGACCACGTCACCGTTTTTCACGAAATCGAGAACCCGCGTGCACAGGTAGCCGGCATTCAGCGCGACCGCCTCGCCCGGCTCCAGATACACGGTAACTCCGTAGGTATCGCGCACATGGCAAATGAGTTCCTTCAGGAGTTCCCGGTCGTAGTCCGCCCGTGTGATATGGTGACCACCGCCCATGTTGATCCAGCGCATTTTATGCATGACCTCGCCAAACTGCTCCTCCACCGCGCGAAGCGTGATCTCGAGCGCATCGGAATTCTGCTCGCACAGGGTGTGAAAATGCAGGCCGTCGAGCATCCCGATGAGTTCATCATTCATCTGTTCATCCCATGCCTGCTTCGCGGTCCCGAGGCGTCCGCCCGGCGCACACGGATCGTAGATCTCGTGTCCCTCCTGCGTCTGACACAGGGGATTGATACGCAGGCCCACCTCTTTCCCGGCCTTCTTCGCGGCCGGTCCGAACATGCGCAGCTGGCTCGGACTGTTAAACACGATGTGATCCGCATATTCCAAAAGCTCGTCGAACTGCTCCGGAACGTAGGCCGCCGAGAAAACATGGCACTCCTTTGCGGGCATCTTCTCACGGCCCAGGCGTGCCTCAAAAAGGCCGCTCGCCTCGGTCCCCGCCAGATATTCCTCCAGGACCGGGTACAGGTCGTAATTGGAAAATGCTTTCTGCGCGAGCAGGATCTTGCATCCCGTCACGTCTTCGATCTCTTTTAAGATCCTTCCGTTCTCCCGCAGTTTTCCTTCGTCGATCACGTAACACGGCGTGGGAATTTCACTGCAAAGAATGCGCCGGGGCATATCTGCTCCGGCGTCGGAAAGCTTCAGATGTTGTAACTTCTCTTTCATACGCATCCGGACTCCTTTCCGGGAAGGTCCGGCCTTCCGCATCGGAAGGCCGCCCTTCATTCATAAATATCGGTTCGGTTACGGAACCAGCTTCGGCTCATGTGTCTCTTTATGGGGAAGGCCGTATTTGCTAAGCGCTTCCATGAACGGATCCGGATCAAA
Source organism: Lachnospiraceae bacterium (assembly GCA_017550425.1). Taxonomy (GTDB): domain Bacteria; phylum Bacillota; class Clostridia; order Lachnospirales; family Lachnospiraceae; genus UBA1201. The sequence continues at coordinate 11,575 of JAFZPG010000091.1, forward strand.
CTCTTCAACGGTATAAACGCCGGGCTTATTCCAGTATCCCTTCAGCATCATCATGGCGCCGCACATCGCGGGAACGCCGGTGGTATAGGAAATGGCCTGGGAACCGACCTCGCGGTAGCACTCCTGATGGTCACACACATTGTAGATATAATAGGTTTTCTTCTTTCCGTCCTTCTCACCGGTGAAGATGCAACCGATGTTCGTCTTGCCCTTCGTGCGCGGTCCGAGCGATGCGGGATCCGGCAGAAGCGCCTTCAAAAACTGGATCGGGACGATCTCACGACCCTCGAACATGATCGGCTCCGTCGACAGCATGCCGACATTTTCCAAACACTTCATGTGGGTCAGGTAGCTCTGTCCGAAGGTCATGAAGAAGCGGATACGCTTAACACCGGGGATGTTTTTCGCCAGCGACTCGATCTCCTCGTGATGCAGAAGGTACATATCCTTCTCTCCTACCTCGTCGAAATCATATTCGCGCTTGATGCTCATGGCCGGGATCTCCACCCATTTGCCGTTCTCCCAGTAGCTGCCGGGCGCGGACACCTCACGCAGGTTGATCTCCGGATTGAAATTCGTAGCGAACGGATAACCGTGATCGCCGCCGTTGCAGTCCAGGATGTCGATCGTGTCGATCTTATCAAACTCATGCTTCAAAGCATAGGCGCAGTACGCCTGCGTAACACCGGGATCGAAGCCGCTGCCGAGCAGGGCGGTCAGGCCTGCTGCCTTAAACTTCTCCTGATATGCCCACTGCCAGGAATAATCGAAATATGCGGAGAAGCCTTCCTCCTTGCAACGCTTCTCATAGATGGCTCTCCACTCGGGATCGTTCGTGTCCTCGGGCTCGTAGTTCGCCGTATCCATGTAGTTCACCTTGCATGCCAGGCAGGCATCCATGATGGTCAGATCTTGATAGGGCAATGCGATATTCATTACCAGGTCGGGCTTATAATCGTTGATCAGCGCGATCAGTTGGTTGACATCGTCTGCGTCCACCTGTGCCGTGGTGATCTTTGTGGTCGTGTTAGGTGCAAGCTTCGCGGCCAATGCTTCGCATTTGGAGACCGTACGGCTCGCGATGCAGATCTCGGAGAAAACCTCCGGAGCCTGACAACATTTGGAGATCGCTACGGACGCAACACCGCCGCAGCCGATGATAAGTACTCTGCTCATAGTAACTCCTTTCGTCTTCAAGGAATGTGCTCTGTTACTCACAGATGCTTAATATCAGTTCCCGGACCACCTTGCAGGCCGTCGCCGTGCTGGCGCCGCTCGCATCGAGCATCGGGGATAATTCATTGACATCCGCTGCCACCACGCGGCCCGCGCAAACCGTGCGGATCGCTGATAACAGCTCGTTAAAGGAAACACCGCCGGCCTCCGGGGTACCCGTTCCCGGGAAGATGCCCGAATCCAGGCAGTCCAGGTCGATGGTCAGATAGATGGGCGCATCGCCGATGGCTTCGAGCGTCTCTTTCAATCCTTCGAAAGAAAACGGATGCATGTCGGTGTGCTCTTTTGCGAAACAAAACTCCTCCCGTTCCCCGCTGCGGATGCAGAACTGGTGAATGCGTCCGTCGCCGAGAAGATCATGGCAGCGACGCATGACGCAGGCGTGGGAAAGCCGCGCGCCCAGATAGTCGTCGCGAAGGTCCGCATGCGCGTCGAACTGGATCACGTGCAGGTCCGGATAGACCGCCGCCACGCTCTCCACCGCCGGAAGGGTGACCAGATGCTCACCGCCCATCAAAAGCGGGAATTTGCCGTCCTCCAGGATCGCCGCCGCCTCGTCGGAAATATCCTTCAGGGCCAGCTTCGAGTCGCCGAAGCACAGTTCCAGGTCGCCGCGGTCCATGACCTTGTAATCGGTCAGATCCCGGTCCTGATAGGGGCTGTAGGTCTCCAGCCCGTAACTCTCGTGACGGATAGCCGCAGGCGCGAACCGCGCGCCCGGACGATAGCTCGTCGTCGAATCAAACGGTGCGCCAAAAAGGACGATCTTCGCCTCCGCATAGTCGGCGTCGCATCCGATAAAAGTCTCGATATTCGGGGTGGGCTTACGCATTACTCCACCTCCTCCAACATTTCTTCCAGGAAGGCCGGAAGGTAGAACGCGCCCTTATGCAGGCGAGTCGTATAGTATCTCGTGCGCATGTGCAGATCATTCCACGCCTTCGAGTCGAAATCATCGATGGGATGATATTTCTTACTTGCAAAACCGAAGAGCCAGTAGCCCGCAGCATAGGTCGGGATATGGGCCTGGTAAACGCGGCAGATGGGGAAGGTATTCGCGATCCGTTTATGGCTGCGCTGCATAGCGTCCGCGTCCTGCTGATAGAACGGGCTGCCCTGCTGGTTCACCATGATACCGTCATCCTTCAACGCTTTATAGCAATTCCCGTAGAATTCCTTCGTGAACAGGCCTTCGGAAGGTCCGAACGGATCGTTGGAATCCACGATGATCAGATCATATTCGTTTTCGCAGTAGCGGATGAACTTCAGCGCGTTCTCGTAATGGATGTGAACACGCTCATCGTCGAGCTGGCAGGCATTGCCCGGAAGGTACTGACGGCAGGCGTCCACAACCATCGGGTCCATCTCTACGAGGTCAATGTGCTCGATGCGCGAATAACGTGTCAGCTCCTTCACAACGCCGCCGTCGCCGGCGCCGATGACCAGCACGCGGCTGATGCCCTGATGCACCGCCATGGGTACGTGAACGATCATCTCGTTGTAGATAAACTCATCCCGCTCAGTCAGCATGATATTGCCGTCGAGCGCCAAAATGCGGCCAAACTCACAGCTCTCGAACACATCGATCCGCTGATAGTCGCTCTGCTTCGAGAACAACTGCCGCTCCACCCGGAGGGAAAGTTTCACATCCGGTGTATGTTTTTCCGAAAACCAAAGATCCATGGCAACTCCTTTACTTGATCGAAGTGAGAACGTTGAGGCGCTCGATGTTCGGATCCTCCGGACCCGTCATGCTGCAGCCCTTCTCCTTCGCGTACAAAATGTAATCCAAAATATCTTTTGTGATCCTCTCGCCCGGGGCCAGGATCGGGATGCCCGGCGGGTAGCACATAACGAACTCGCTGCAGACGCGGCCTTCCGTCTCTTCAATGGGAAGACTTTCTTTTTCCGCGTAGAATGCTTCCTGCGGACTGGCGACTACCTGCGGGTCAATGTATTCCTGGCTGAGCATACCGGTCTTATCGCGCTGGTAGCGGCGGCGGATCTCCGCCAAAGCCGATACGAGGCGCTCGATCTCCTGGAAGCGGTCGCCGATGGAAAGGTAGGCGAGGATATTGCCGATATCACCGAACTCGATCTGGATATCGTAGTCATCCCGCAACAGATCGTACACTTCGATGCCCGCCATGCCGATATCCAGGGTGTGCACCGATAGTTTGATCGGGTCGAAATCAAAAATGGAATCTCCGTTGATCATCTCCGGGCCGAAAGCATAGTAACCGCCGATGGAGTTGATCTCGGCACGTGCGTATTCCGCGATCCGACGGACTTCACGGAAGATCGTGTCGCCGCGAAGCGCCAGATTTCGGCGCGATATATCGAGGCTGCTCATCAAAAGATAGCTGGCCGATGTCGTCTGGGTCAGGTTGATGATCTGGCGCACATAGCCTGCGTGCACGTTCGGTCCTGCCAGCAGGAAACTCGACTGCGTCAGGCTTCCGCCGCTCTTATGCATGGAAACCGAGGCCATATCGGCGCCGGCATCCATCGCCGAGACCGGAAGGTCCTCGCCGAAATAAAAATGCGTTCCGTGGGCCTCATCTGCCAGGCAAAGCATCCCGTGATCATGCGCAAGTTTTACGATGGCGCGCAGATCCGAACAAACGCCGTAGTACGTGGGATTATTGACCAGAACGGCAACCGCGTTCGGATGCTCGTGAATGGCCTGCTCCACCTGCTCACGCTTCATTCCGAGGGAAATGCCGAGACGGCGGTCCACCTGAGGATTTACGTAGACCGGAATGGCGCCGCACAGGACGAGCGCATTGATCACGCTTCGATGCACGTTTCTGGGGAGAATGATCTCATCGCCGCGTTTGCAGGCAGTAAGCACCATACTCTGCACGGCCGATGTGGTGCCTCCGACCATCAGGAAAGCATCGGCCGCGCCAAATGCCTCGGCCGCCAGGATCTCCGCCTCACGAATGACGCTGATGGGATGGCACAGGTTATCCAACGGCTTCATGCTGTTGACATCCACCGAAACACACTGCTGCCCTAAAAAGGCCGTCAGTTCCGGGTTTCCGCGGCCACGCTTATGACCGGGCACATCGAACGGCACCACGCGCATGTTGCGGAAACTCTCCAGTGCCTCATGGATCGGCGCGCGCGTCTGCCGGCGGATAAATTCGTTCGTTCTCTCTATCATTTTGCTCTCCTGTACGCCTCTTTTCAGTTTGTGTAGCAGCCGTACTTTGGCTCGTTGCCGACACAAAGAAAGCAGGCTGCATATAGCAGCCTGCTTGTCTATTTTTTCTGGCTCAGAGTCTATATAGCAATCACTTTTACTACTCTTATTGACCGTTTCACAAGTCTGCAATACGCATATTATGGTTATAAAGTAACCAACTTATAAACTTTGAGCTCGAGGCTTCATCAATAAGGCAACACTGTTGCCAATCGGCTTTGATTCCAATCAAGCGTATATTAGCATGGGAAAGCGTTTCTGTCAAGCATTTTTTAAGCGACAGGCAGTATCTGGGCGCGTCGGCGCCCTTCCGTATGAAAGCAAAAAACCGCTGCTTTCATCAAGATAAGCAACGGTTCTTCTATTGAGCAGTTTTATTCTTTCTGCGAGCCAGGATCTTCGGTCCCCAGTGATAAAAGATCATGTGGAGAATGATGTAGAGTACGATCGCTCCGCCGATATCCATAATGGAATGTTGCTTTAAAAACACCGTTGAAAGGCAGATCAGGATGGCCAGGATGATGTTTCCGGTCTGGAACAGGACCTTTCCTTTAAACTCCTTGTAACGGAACAGCGAAACACAGCAGACCAAAGTGTTACAAATGTGGATGCTCGGAAAGACATTGGCCGATGTATCCACTGCATGGAGCTGGAAAATGGCCCAGGTGAAGAAGTTTCGGTCCTTATCTACGTCTATGCGCAACGTGACTCCGTTATGGAAAAACGTGCAGATCGTGAGAGAGATCGTCATCCCGATATACAGGAGGCCGATAAAACGGTAGAACTCTTTCTTATCGTAGAAGAAATAATACAGCCAGACGACGGTGACATAGACGAACCAAAGGAAATAAGGGATAATGAAATACTCGCAGAACGGAATACTCCGGTCAAAATCCGTCGCCATATCATGGAACGTGATCACGTGACCTTCCAGCCAGAAAAACCAGGGCAGATAGAATGCCAGATATAAGACCCACAGGCCATGCAGGTGCTCACGAATGTATTTCTTCATTTCCCCTACTCTCTCAGACAAATAAAATAGCAGGTGCAACGCGCACCTGCTTCACGTAGCGGAAGGGAGATTTGAACTCTCGACACTACGGGTATGAACCGTATGCTCTAGCCAACTGAGCTATTCCGCCAAAAAAGCGTTATTATAACGCAATGGGACCTATAGGGCTCGAACCTATGACCCTCTGCTTGTAAGGCAGATGCTCTCCCAGCTGAGCTAAGATCCCGCAACAGCGTGAAACACGCTTGACTGCCTTGCTAGTATAACTTGCTTTTCACGGTTTGTCAAGCACTTTTTTTACTTCTTTTTTCAAATCCGATCAGTGATGAAAAAGCGCCGCGCTCCCTTGCTTTGCAAAGGAGCGCGGCGAAATATTTGAAGCCACGTTGCATGATACTACGGATCGCTCCGCGCTTCGCGCTCCCGCGATCAAATTAGTTGAATCCAAAATGCTTTTGAGCGAAATCGTAGCCCCAGAGCATGATCTTGCGGCCGACGCTGCCGGGCAGGTTCATGCCGATGCCGAGGAAGGTGCGATAGCGCAATTTGTTGTACATCTTTTTATCGTGTTTCTTCAGATCCTCCCAGAGTTTCTTTTTCTCTGCGAGGCTCTCTTTCGTTCCCATGCGTACCAAAAGGATGGAAGAAACCGTCATGATGATGCCCAGATACTGGTACATATAGTTCGCAAGCTTCTTATCCTTGAATTTCGACAGTTCGTAGGAGTCGATCATGATGCGGTTTACGCGCAGCTGCTGGTCGATACGTGAGATCATGACGGATTCATTGACCGACTGGTCATCGCGGCCGATGAAATAATGATAGAGATCGACGTTCACATAGCAGATCTTCTTTACGTACGGCAGCGGATAGTAAACGAAGATATTATCCACATAGAAGGTATGCTCCGGAAGCTGCAAGCCAGATTCGCGCAAAAGACCGGTGCGGTATACGACCGAATGCATCAGGATATACTGCCCCACCTTGAGTCTCTTCGCATCCTTCCAGGTGAAGATCTTATTCTGAGGAAGCGCGTTGTCATACTTCATGACTGCCTTATTCTTAACGCCGACTTTGTCGTAGATATAGTTGGCAACGAGCATGTCGACGCCGCCCTTTTTCTCGACCGCCTTCAGCGTTTTGATGACCTTGGTAAATGCAAGTGCATCAAACCAGTCGTCGCTGTCGCAGACCTTGAAATATTTACCGGTCGCGTTCGCGATACCGGTATTGACCGCCCCGCCGTGTCCTTTGTTTTCCTGGTGGATAGCGCGGATCATGCTCGGATGCTCTTTCGCCAGACGATCTGCGATCGCAGGTGTATCATCCTTCTGCGAACCGTCATCGACGATCAGTATCTCCACATCCTCTCCGCCTACCAAAAGGCTCTGAATACATTTCTCCATGTAAGCAGCCGAATTATAACAAGGGACTGCGACCGTAATCAATTTGCTCATTTTTCTTCCTCGCTCTTCGTTTGATTTGCTTTATTTTTTTTTGATCTTTCGAATATATACGATCGAATAAATACCGGTGGCCGTGATCAAAAGCGTGCCCCCCAGGACGGAATAATCCAGTACTCCT
>JAFZPG010000092.1 GCA_017550425.1 Lachnospiraceae bacterium
CCCCGAGTAAGGAAGTGCCGGCGCCGGCAGGTTGATCACACGTTCGTCATCGTGTGCGCCCATCGTCACGGGCACATTCTCGTACGAGATCATGTAATGACCGTCTTTCTCGATCGGCTTCATACGACGGAAGGCCATGATCGGCTCCATCTGGGCCGTCAGCTGCTGGATCAGACGATCTTCAGGAAGCGATGCACAGCAAATGATCTGCGCGCTGCGCACGTCGCCGCCCAGGTAGAAACGATATTCACCCTTTTCGAGCACATAGCCGATGCGGGCTGTCACCGCGCCCGTCTCATCAAACGACGCGATATCATAAAGCGAGAAGGAAATCGTAAGCTTCTGGCTCTCGCCGGGCTGCAAAACTCTCGTTTTCGCATAGCCGGCCATACGGCGCGACGGCTGTCCGAGAACGCCCTGCGGAAGTTCCACATACAGAATGACTGAATTCTTGCCACTCACATTGCCCACATTCGTAACGACCGCTTCGACCGTGCAAGTCTTCGCAAACGGATCCCCCATCAGGTTCGCGTTCATGAACGTCTTTACAACATCAAACTCGGTGTAGGAAAGGCCGTAACCGAACGGGAACAGTACCTTATCCTTCGCGAAAGTCTCGAAATAACGATAACCAACGTAGATATCTTCTTCGTAGAAATTCCGGGTCATATCGCCGAAATTCACATATGCGGGCTGGTCTTCGAGGTTTCGGGCAATGGTGTCCGTCAGGCGTCCGCTCGGGCTGATGGCGCCGGAAACCAGACGTGCTGCGCCCAAAGCGCCGACCATACCGCCCTGCCAGATGTACATCACGGCATCCGGGGCGATATCCAGGATCTCCTTCATGTCGATCACACTGCTCACATTGAGCAGAAGGACCATCTTCGGGAAGGTCTCGCGGACCGTACGGAGCATTTGGATTTCCTCCGACGTAAGATAATACGAACCTTCGCTTGCCGTGTTGTCCTGCTCCTCACCTGCCGTACGTCCGATCAGCGCGATCGCCGTGTCGGTATTCTTCCGCGCTGCTTCGGCAACCTCTTTCTCCAAAGGCATCTCCGCCTGGGACCACGGCTCCTGGCCGAAGCCCTTACCGCGCTTATAGGGATTGGCCTCATCATAAGCCAGATAGGTCTTCTCAAGCTCTTCGTCAAGCCGGAAGCCCTCTTCCTTCAGCGCATCACGAACGGTCCAGACCTTCGAGACATTGACCATACCGCCCGAACCCGTGCCGCTCTTGAAATAAAAGTTCTGTACACGTCCGAACAGTGCGATGGGCTTATCCTTCGGGATGGGCAGAACGCGGTTGTCGTTCTTCAGCAGAACCGCTCCGTCCGCCGCCGCCTGGATCGCAGCTTCTGTGTACTCCTTCCAATCCAGTATCATGTAAACCTCCTTATCTGCGTCCGATCTCGACGTCGTCGTAGGACGTATTGCTGTTTTTCTTGATGTAATCGATCACGTAGTCCACATGGGTAAATGCGAGGCCCACGTAGCTGTCAGCTGCTCCGTAGTAGATCGCGATGCGGCCGGTCGCGCTGTCGCAGATAGTCGCGCACGGGAAGCATACGTTCGGAACGAAACCGCGCTCTTCATACCACTCCTCGGGTGTGAGCAGGAAATTCTGGCAACGATATTTCACGATGCTCGGATTATCGATGTCCAGGATCGCACCACCGATCGAGTAAACATAACCGTTGCAGGTGCCGGACACTCCGTGGTAGAACAAAAGCCAGCCCTCGTCGGTCTCGATCGGAGCTGCTCCGCCGCCGATCTTCAGACTCTCCCACCAGTTCGAGCCGCGGCTCATCACGTGGCGATGTTTGCCCCAGTAGGTCATGTCCGGCGACTCACTCAGGAAGATATCTCCAAACGGTGTATGTCCGCTGTCCGAAGGACGCGAAAGCAAAACAAAGTTTCCGCCGATCTTACGCGGGAACAAAACCGCGTTACGGTTGAACGGGATGAACGGATTTTCGATACGGGTAAATGTCTTAAAATCCTGCGTCTTCGCGATGTGGATCGCCGCTCCGTAGAAATCGCCGCACCAGATGATGTAGTAGGTATCCTCGACCTTTACCAGACGCGGATCGTAAGCATACCGCGGCATGAAAGATTTACCGGACTCATCAACGAAATTGATCTTCTCCTCGTCAAACTTCCAGTCGATACCATCCTTACTGTGGCCCAGGTAGATGTACGGGATACCGTTCGTCTGCTCGCCGCGGAACACGCCGATGAACTCGCCGTTATACGGCATAACGGCGCTGTTAAAGATTCGGGCTACCCCCGGCAGCGGGTTGCGGCCGATGATCGGGTTCGCGGGATATCTCCAAACCGGTGCATTCGGAAGATCTTCCGGCATCGGGACCCAAGGCATATTCGGAACTGCGGGACAATACATTTTAATTTCACTCATAAGAAATCTCCTTTCAATTTAAAGCTCGCGATTTCACGGAGGAATCGCGAAGTACGATATCGGTCGTGATCAGGACCAGTTCTTTCGCCCGTTCGGGGTTTTCGATCCGCCAAAACAGTTCCTGCACCAGGCGGATGCCCAGATCTTTATTCGGGATATGCACCGTCGACAGCGGCGGCGCCATGACCTGCGCCTCTTCTTTGTCATCAAAGCCGATGACGGCTACATCCTTCGGGATCGCGATGTTCTTTTCTTTCAGAACATAGTAGAGATCCTTCGCAATGTCATCGTTGGCGCATACGATCGCATCGGGGATATAGGGCATCGAGTTGAACGCTGCCTCCACCTCGCTTCGGTCGTAATAACGATGCTCCACGTGGTCGGTCTTGATGATGCTGCGGTCGCGCTCCAGGTTCGCCTCGATCAGGGCCGATGCAAAACCACGGTAGCGGTCGTAGATCGTCTTGCAGTATGTGATATCGCCGATAAAACCGATGCGGCGCATGCCCTGAGAAATCACATTTTCCACGAGTCTGCGAACGCTGTGCTCCCCCTCCGGCGCGACTACGTCACCATACTGCAGGTATGGCGCGCAATGCTTCGGCGCATCGAGGAAGACGATCGGCACACCCTGTTTTGCGATCAGGCGAATGTAATCTTCGGAAAATACATTCAGCACGATCACGCCGTCCACGCCGCCTTCCATCAGATCCCGCGGTAGCTCCATCCGCTCTTCGGTCGCCTCATCGATGAAATTCAAAAAGAGTCGGCAGTTGTTGCGGCTGAGTTCCTCGGAGATACCCGTAATGATCCGATGCCAGAAGGAGGATGAATCCCGCCCCAGCACCAGGATGTTCTGTGTGCTGTTCTTCCGGTACATCTCCGATACCTCTTTCGGCAGCGGCATCTTGAATTTCGCGTACCCCATCTCGTAGGCCTTCCGCAAAACCATGAATTTCGTTTCTTCCGCAACGGAGTCACTTCCCATCAGTGCTTTTGACACCGTATTACGGGAGAGTCCCAACTCCTTTGCGATATCCTGTATGGTCGTTTTTCTCAAAATGAACCTCCTGTTTGTGTTTTCTTACGCACATTCTGCACCATTTGCATGATTCTTCATCCATTTGCCCCATCATAACGAATCAAACGCCCATTGTCAATCCCTCCATGCACGCTTTTGTGCACTTCAAATAAGAAAACACAAAAAATGCACAACAAAACGCATCAGCGTCCGTTGTGCATTTTCCGCATTTCGAATTCTGCATCCTTATTCCGGATTCAGGTTCTGGTGAATGATCTCGACCTGATCATTCACATCATAATCATATACATATTCATCGGTATAACCGAGGACCACGCTGTCGACACCGACCTGGCCGACCCGGATGATCTGTTCTTCATCGGGGTCCGGTTCGTAATCGACCGCCAGCAGTGATTTCGAAGAAACACAGATGGTGTCGAGTTCCTTACCGTCCACGTAGATCACCGAGTAATCGTTAAAGCCGCTTCCGGACACGATGAGAACATTTTCCTTCGAGTACACATCCGTGATCTCGATCGGGCGAATACCCATCTGCAGATCCGTCGGTTCAAACGGCAGCTGCCCATTGTACGCGATCTGATCACCATAGAGGATGTCATATTCGATCACTTCGAGTTCCTTTAGATACTGCTCTTCGTCTTCTTCCGTCCATCCGTCGCCGGCGTTTTTGCGGTCATCCAGATACTTCTCGTGCAGACGGTAGATAAAACCTTCGTGGATGTCCAGGCGCGACATCATGTACGGGATCACCTGAAAAGCTTCCAGGTTCACGACCTCACGCGGCATCTCATAATTCGTCCAGATGGCAAAGGGCGTCTCATACAGACCATAACCGTTGAGCTGCTCCTCGTCGATACTAAGGCCCGGCAAATGATCGCCGAACATCAGGAGCATCACGGGTTCGTCAAAACCACGGAGCTGATCGACCAGTTCCGCCATCATGCAGTCCATCTCATACGCCTGGTTTGCATAGTATTCGAACGCGTACTTCTGGTCCTCGCGCTCCGAATCTGTCCAGACCACGTGGATCGCGGGATCTTCGATGATGGAGCCGTCCGGATACGGACCGTGCCCCTGCACTGAGATCGTATAGATAAAGTCCGCCTCTTCGTCGGACCGCAGGGTATCCATGATATAAGGGATCAGGCACATATCTTCCGGCCAGCCGTTCTCTGTGTAGCTCAGATCGTACATATATTCCATACTGGTAAATGTATCGAAGCCCAGATTGGAAAATACATGATGGCGCTCATAGAATGTCGCATCATTATTATGGATCGCGTGGGCACGATAGCCCAGATTCTTCAGTACGTAGGGCGCGCTCTCACAGGTCTTTTTATTCAGGATCGTCTTATACGGATATTCGCCGGGTCCGAAACTGTACATATTCATGGATGTCAGCATCTCGAACTCGGTATTGGCCGTGCCGGCGCCGATGGACGGCACGCTGACATAGCCCGAGGTACACTGGCGCATCATCGCATGAAGAAATGGTGTAGGGTCTTTATCATATTGAACCGCCGTATATTTCTGAAGATCGAACAACGATTCCAGCTGGACGGCGATGAGGTTCACCTTACCGTCTTCGCGCGGTTTGGCAATCTTCTGCGCCGCCTTTACATACCAAGGCTCCTCAACGGTCTCTCCGGGCTGCGTCGAATACGCTTCCTTCGAAGGTGCTTCGGTCTCATGTGCCCCGTTATCCTCCGCGGACTCCGCCGCCAGCGTATTCACAGCGGCAACCTTAGAATTATCCGTGCCCACCTGCGTACCGGGATCTGAAGCGAGCCCGGCGACTTCCGTCACCTCCGGATCTTCGGACGTACGGTCACGCCCCTCATGCTCGTCGATTCCGGACAGAATGTTGTCCACAGTTTCCTTACCATAATCAGAAGGTTTGCTGATACCGGTATTCAAAAGCGTTCCCGAGAAACAGTACGGAACGCCGTAGGTTTCATAAGCATCGTGAATGTTCGAGAAATGCAGGCTGAGCATGCCGATAGTATTTCCCAACCAGGTCAATGAAAATACCACGAAGAAGCAGCTCATCGTGATCGTGATGTGCTTGAAGCGGTGGCCCTTCGTCGGTCCGGGCGCGATGATGATGTACAGTAGCACAAGCGCCGCCAGCACGATCACAACGCCGGCGACGATCAGAATGACGCCCGCCAAACCCAGATACTTCTGCGAGATACGCAGGGCGTACTGGATCAGACGCAGATCCTGCGCGGTAAAGGGCGTCGTACGGAACACCAACAGGATCGAATCCGTGACGCCGATCGCGATCCAGAGAATGCTCATCAAAATCAAACCGAACAGGCGCTTCCGGAAGATCAGCGCGATGCTCAGCGTAGCCAGGATGATCGTTGTATTGTATAAGAATGTAAATGGCGACAGGAAGATATATTTCCCGAGACTTATGATAGATTTACGGCTGAGCAGCTCGACCAGCAGGTTCAGGGCCACGCCCAGGATGAGCCAGACCTTGATAAAATAGCCCGGCCGCTCCAATTTTTCTGCCAGTTTTTGAAATGCCATCCCTTTTTTGATCTTCATAACATTTTCCCTCTCAAAACAGGAGGACAGTCCCTCCGTCTCATAATCTAGCACAAACGCCCGGGAATATCAAGTGATACTGCCTCGCACCGCGTCTCGCTTGACTTTTACATATTTTATGATATTATGATACAAGGGTCTGAAAACGGCTGGTGAATGGCCCCATTAAGGAGTATTTCATGAATTTTGTGATCGATTTTATCAAAGGCTGCGTCATCGGTATCGCGAATATCGTGCCCGGTGTCAGCGGCGGTACGCTCGCGCTGATGCTCGGCGTCTACAGTAAAATGCTCGGAGCCATCTCGGGCGTCTTCAAGCAGTTCAAAAAGAGTGTGAAGGTCCTGCTGCCCATCCTCCTCGGATGCGCGTTCGGCATCATCGCCTTCTCCTTCATCATAACCTACTTGATCGGCAACCATCCGTTCCCGACCTCCATGAGCTTCATCGGCCTGATCTTCGGAGGCCTGCCCATGCTCTTCCTCTGCTTCCGGAAGGCAGAAAAAGAAACCGCAGAGAAGAAAAAATCCTCCCGCGGCGCGCGCATGGTCCTGAACATACTTCTCTTCCTGTTTTTCTTAGTCGGTTCCATCCTGCTTTCCATCTCGAAGACCGCTGACGAAGGAACCACCCACGACATCACATTCCTCACAATGTTCATCTTCTTCCTGATGGGCATGGTCGCATCCGCCGCCATGATCATCCCCGGCATCAGCGGTTCGCTGATCATGATGATCCTCGGCTACTACTTCGAGATCGTCGGCGCCGTGAAGGATTTCGTCCACGCACTGAAGGACTTCGATATGGATCGCATGGTCTCCCTGTTTAAGCTCCTGGTCCCCTTCGGCTTCGGCGTCGTCCTCGGCATCTTCCTCGTCGCGAAGATCATCAATTGGCTGCTCGACAAACATCCCGCACCGACCTAC
>JAFZPG010000093.1 GCA_017550425.1 Lachnospiraceae bacterium
CGTTCATGGATACATTATGTGCGGCAAATGAATGGGTCCCCTGCCGCGCCGCCATCATGGAGGTGAGCATGAAACCGATACGCATAAGCAATTGTTCGAAAAACACGCTGTAACCGACGCGGATGATGGCGACAAACGCCGTTTTCGATGCGCGGATCTTTTCTTTGATGATGTAGGGAATGCTGACGAAAACGTCGGATCTCATGATGGATAAAACGCTCATGACGCATGCGACGACAGTACCGAGCACGGTCGCGATCGCCGCGCCCGAAACGCCGAGAGCAGGAAAACCGAAATATCCGTTGATCAGCAGATAGTTGGCGCAGACATTGACCAGGTTTGCCGTGATATTCGTGCGCATCGTGATGCGGGTATTGCCCGCGCCACGCTGGGCAGCGTTAACGCCCATCTGGATGCAGTTGAAGATCATGCAGCTCATGATGATGCGAAAATACGCGACCGCGCGGTCATGGGTCTCCGGCTTCGAGCCCGAAAGATGGATGATCGGCGACGCGAAGATCGACATCAGCGCGCCCACGACGATAGCCGAGATGATGATCAGCATCAGTGACGTCAGCAAAATCTCATTGGCCTCGCGCCTGCGCTGCTCTCCCTTACGCCGCGCCACTAAAGCGGACAATGATACATTGATCGCCATAAATAATGCCAGACCGACCATCTTCGGTTGCTGCGTCAGGCCGACGGAAGCGACTGCCTCCGAGCCTAGCGAGCTGACCATGTAAGAGTCCACCATACCGATAAATGCCACGAAAAACGATTCCAGCATCGCCGGCCAGGCCATGGATATAGTTGTTCTGAATAGTTCCTTTCGATCGTACATAGATAACGCCCTTTCTCACACCACCCCCCGCAGGGCTTAAAAGGTGCTCTTTTGATTCTATGCCAAAAGCCCTAAAATTGCAACCCTTCGCCGCCAAAAAAAGATTGAATTCCGACGCGTTTTCATATAGAATATTACTAGAGTCAAGCCTGAGGTTTGCGAGGCAAACCCTATCCGGTTTTAAATATTTCACGATGAAGGTTTTATATGTTTGGGCCTTCGTCGGGATTGGAGTCATATGGCAACCGAAACTATGTTAAAACGTTACGCGGGCGTGCTGTTGCATCCCTCATCCCTCCCGTCGCAGTACGGGATCGGCGATTTCGGATCCGGCGCCTATGCGTTTATCGATTTTCTGAAGGAGTCCGGCCAGAGCGTCTGGCAGGTGCTTCCCTTCGGCCCCACGGGCTACGGCGACTCACCGTACCAAAGTTTTTCCGCATTTGCCGGACAGCCGCTGTTCATCAGTCCGGAGGTATTGCTGGCGCAGGGTCTTCTTCTGAAGCAGGACCTGCAGCCGCTTCCGAACTTCTCGGACGACGCCGTGGATTACGGTTACGTCCTGTACTACAAAAACATGATCTTCCACCGTGCCTACGAGCACTTTAAGGAGAGTAAAGACCTCATCCTGAAAATGGAGTTCAAAGAATTCTGCGAACGCGAGAAGGACTGGCTGAACGACTATGCTCTCTTCATGGTCTGCAAGGATATGCAGGACGGCGTGTGCTTCCTGGAGTGGACGCCCGAGCTCAGACACCCGACTGCGCATAAGAAAGCAGCCCTGCTCCGCACACATAAGGACGAGGTCGACTACTATCGCTTTTTGCAGTACCTGTTCTACGTTCAGTGGAACCGCGTAAAGGCGTACGCGAATGCACGCGACATCCGCATCATCGGCGACATCCCGATCTTCGTATCGCTGGACAGCGCCGAAATGTGGGCACACCCCGAGCTCTTCTGCCTGACCGACGAAGGTTATCCTTCCGTCGTGGCCGGAGTGCCGCCGGATTATTTCTCCGAGACCGGCCAGCTCTGGGGCAATCCTCTCTATAACTGGGACTACCACAAAAAGACGGGCTACGCCTGGTGGATCCAGCGCATTCGGAAGCAGTTAGAACGCTTCGATATGCTCCGCATTGACCATTTCCGCGGTTTCGAGTCCTACTGGGCCATCCCTTACGGCGAGAAAACGGCGGTGAACGGCGCCTGGCTTCCGGGTCCCGGCACCTCGCTCTTCTATGCGATCGCGAAGAAACTCGGCGAGGATCTGCCCATCATCGCGGAGGATCTGGGCATCATTACCCCCGAAGTAACGCTCCTGCGCGACACGCTGGGTTACCCCGGCATGAAGGTGCTTCAATTCGCGTTCAACGATCCCTCGGACAATGACCTCCTGCCTTTCCGTTTTACGACGACACAGTGCATCTGCTACACCGGAACGCACGACAACGACACAACGGTCGGCTGGTACCTGTCCCTGCCCGAAAAACTCAAAGATCGTGTCCGCCTGTATCTCAATACCGACGGCAAAAACATCCACTGGGATATGATCCGCTGTGCGATGGGCTCTATTGCCCAGTACGCCATCTATCCGATGCAGGATCTGCTCGGTTTCGGCAGCGACTGCCGCATGAACACACCGTCCACGCCGTCCGGCAACTGGACCTTCCGCGTTCGCGGCGAGCACTTCAACTCCGGTCTGGCTTCCTACCTGAAGACCATGACCGAACTCTTCGGACGCTGTCCGGAGGATGTGGACGAAGCCGCTCCCGAACCGATTGAGGATGAAACTGACGAAACGATCGAGGCAGATGCCTCCGAGGAGGTATAACATGCGTACGATACTTAGTGTTCTGTTCGCCGTCATCTACCTAATCGTCGGCATCATCTTTTCATTCATTTTGTTTATCATCGGCCTGTTCAACAAGCCGCTGAAAGATAAGATCGCCCTTAAGATGGTACAGGGAGCGTTCGGTGTCATCTGCTTTTTCTCCGGCGTTAAGAAGACCGTGATCGGTCGGGAGAACATTCCGGATGACAAACCGGTCCTCTACGTTGCTAACCACCAGAGCTACTTCGATATCATCATCGGCTACCGCCTGGTGAAAGGCCGCTGCGGTTTCGTTGCGAAGAAGGAAATGCTGAAAGTTCCGCTGCTCCGTCACTGGATGAAGCTGCTCTACTGCCTCTTCCTGGACCGTGAAAACATCAAGGAAGGCCTGAAGACCATCCTGCAGGGCATCGACTACGTAAAGAACCAGGGCATCTCCATGTGGATCTTCCCTGAAGGCACCCGCAATAAAACGCCCGACGAGGGCATGCTTCCATTTAAAGAGGGCGCGTTGAAGATCGCGGAGAAGTCCGGCTGTCCGGTCATCCCGGTCGCCATCTCCAACACCGCCAGCATCCTGGAAAAACATGCTCCTTGGATCCACAAGACGAAAGTCACCTTCCGCTTCGGCGAACCGATCATCCTCTCCGAACTCGAAAAAGAAGACCGCAAACATGCCGGCGCTTATGTTCAGAAAGTGATCGAAAACATGCTCGAAAGCGAAAACCAAGCATAAAGAGTAAAGCCCCGAGGCCACGCCCCGGGGCTTTTTCTCGCTTATTAAACTTCGTCTTACTTCCAGATCTCGTTCCACAGATCTTCATGCGATTTTGTGAACAATTCCGGCTTCTCTTCCTTCGGGAAATACCTTAACTCCGTGGTTTCCACCTGGTCGCAGTATAGCTGCCCGCCGACCGGAATAAGCTCGTACGCGATCACGACACTTTGAGCCTGATCACCGCTAGCGTATGTAATGTCCAGATCCGTAAAAACGCCGATGATCTTACCGACCTCAACGGTCAATCCCGTTTCTTCCTTTGCCTCGCGTATCGCCGCCATCTGCGGTGTCTCTCCGATCTCGATCGCTCCCCCGGGAAAGCCCCATTTATTCGTGTTTCCACGTCTTTGCAGAAGGACTTCACCCTTCTCATTGAAGATGCAGCCTCCTGCAAATGTCAGGATGATCTTATCATGCCCCACTTTACTGCGGATCCTGCGGATATAATTATCCGCCATGCTCTCTTCTGCCTTGATCTTATTCACAAAATCCTGAATATATTTTTCCTGGGTCGACATGATCTCCGGCAGTTCATCGATGTTGATCCAGCACAGCCTGTCACTCTCGGAATCCGCTCCCAACGTCCCCGAAAACTCTTTCACCACATAGACCGCGTCCGAATAATACATTTCATCCCCGTTCGGATACACCATATGTATCCCTCCTTGTAACGCAAAGAGTTCGGGGTTCCGTATCTCCAGATTCGTCTCCTCTTTTATTTCTCTTTTCAGGCCGTCAATGAAGTCCTCCCCGAGCTCCAACGCTCCCCCGGGAACACACCACAAACCATTGTCCGTTCTTCTTTCCAGCAGAATGGCCCTTTTCACCTCATCATAAATGATCGCCATCGCCGCCGGCGCCATCAGGGGGGTATGCCCCACCTTTTTTCTTAAATCAGATACATATCCCATATCATGATCTCCTATTTCTTTCGCATAAGTATAAGATACTCCGTCGTACCCTCTTCGAGTTTCTTCTCACCCGTTGCAACGAAACCATGCCTTTCATAGAAGCGGATGGCCTTAACGTTTTTCTCCAGTGCCCAAAGGTGGTCCGCATGGTGTTCATTGACCGCATACTCCAGCAACCGCGAACCGATCGAGGCATTTTGTAGAACCGGTTCCACAAACAACCTTGCAATATAGGTGCCCTCGATCTTTATAAATCCTTTGACGACTCCGTCATCATAGACATACAAACTGTCCAGTTCCGTTTCATAATCCTTCATGAGGGACGGAACCTGCAACTCCGAAAAATAATACTCGTCGCTCTGAAAGATCGGATAGAAATAGAGGCGATAATTAAAATCCAATATCTCTGCGATCCGCGCCCAATCATTACTCTCTGCTTTTCTGATCATTATTCTCACCTTCTTACGAGTTCTC
>JAFZPG010000002.1 GCA_017550425.1 Lachnospiraceae bacterium
CCCGTCAACTGCACGTTCTAAGCAGGAGGCATCTCCTGCTTATTTTTTTGTGTATGCGCCAAGCCAAGCACCGCATTTGCAAGCAAGCTTGCAATGCGGTGCTTGGCTTGGCGCATACACAAAACGGCGGCCGCTTTCGCGACCGCCGTTTCGTTTCGATGAACTGTTATTTTGCATAATCCGTAACACGAGATTCACGGATCACATTTACTTTAATATTGCCCGGATATTGCATCTCGTTCTCGATCTGCTTCGCGATATCGCGAGCCATGAGAACCATATCGGCATCATTGACCTGTTCCGGAACAACCATAACTCGAACTTCTCTACCTGCCTGAATGGCAAATGACTTTTCTACACCACGGTAAGAATTCGTGATGTCCTCTAACTGCTTTAATCTGTTGGTGTATGTTTCGATCGTCTCACGGCGTGCACCCGGACGGGCTGCAGAAATGGTATCCGCTGCCTGAACGATACATGCGATAAGACTGGTCGGCTCAGTATCCCCGTGATGGGACTCGACCGCGTTGATCACGATCGCATTTTCCTTATACTTGCGGCACAATTCGGCACCAAGCTGTACGTGGGAACCTTCCATTTCGTGGTCCACCGCTTTACCGATGTCGTGCAACAAGCCGGCACGCTTCGCCATGCGGATATCCAGTCCGATCTCCGCGGCGAGCAGGCCCGCGATGTGCGCAACCTCTATGGAATGCTTCAGCGCATTCTGTCCGTAACTGAAACGATACTTCATCTTTCCGAGAAGGCGTACCAGTTCCGGATGAATTCCGTGCACTCCGACTTCGAGAACAGCTGCCTCACCGGCCTCCTTGATGATATTCTCGACTTCTTTCTGGGCCTTATCGACCATCTCCTCAATGCGGGCGGGATGGATACGACCGTCGATCACGAGTTTTTCAAGTGCGATCCGGGCCACCTCACGGCGGATCGGATCGAAGCCGGACAAAACGACCGCCTCAGGCGTATCGTCGATGATCAATTCAACTCCGGTCAATGTCTCGAGCGTACGGATATTTCTTCCTTCACGTCCGATGATGCGGCCCTTCATTTCATCTCCGGGAAGCTGAACGACCGAAACCGTAGTCTCGGCAACGTGGTCTGCAGCGCACTTCTGAATGGCGGTAACAACGTACTCTTTCGCCTTTTTGCCTGCTTCTTCCTTCGCCTGAAGTTCCATCTCCTTGATCATTTTGGCTGTGTCAATTTTTACATCTTCTTCAACAGTTTTCAGCAATAAGTCTTTTGCTTGTTCAGAGGTAAGTCCTGAGATCTTTTCGAGTTCGACCAATGCTTTTTCGTGCAATCCATCAATTTCTTTCTTTTTCTTCGCAACTGCATCTTCTTTGGCATTCAAACCGGCCTCTTTCTTATCCAGAGCATCCAGTTTGCGATCCAGCGCCTCCTCTTTGTTGAGCACTCGTTTTTCCAGACGTGTCAACTCGGCACGGCGTTCTTTCGACTCTTTTTCGAGCTCATTCTGCGTACGGATACGCTCTTCTTTTGCTTCCAAAAGAGCCTCTCGTTTCTTCGTATCGGCTGTTTTCAAAGCCTCATCGATGATCTCACGGGAACGCACTTCTGCGGCGCCGATCTTTGACTCATAGATCTTTTTGCGGTAAATGATCGCACAGACCCAGGCAATGACAGCGGACGCCAACACGGCGCAGATGAGAACGATGACAAACGTCGTCGTTGAAACGGTTGAAGCTGCAGATGCTACCTTGAATACACTAAGCACTCCAGGAGCACCTCCTTATTAAATTTTCATTGTACATAACGCGACTGATAACGCTTTTTATGTTTGGTATAAACCGGCAAGCCGGAACATATATCAAGTCGTATAAACTACAACGTATCTATTTTATCTCAGTAAAGTATAAAAGTCAACCCCATTCCGGAAATTTTCGGATCATTTCGCTTTCTAAAACAAAAGCAATGTGTCAATCCCCTGTCCGGAAATGACACATTGCCGATTTAAAAGACTTTATCTGTATCGAAAGTCCGCCGGGAGGATCAATCCTCTTTGGAACTCTCCGGGATCAGTCCGTAATACTCACGGAGTTTGCGCTCGATCTCGTCGCAGACCTCCGGATTTTCGATCAGGTACAGTTTCGCGTTCTCGCGACCCTGACCGATCTTTCCATCGTTGTAAGCATACCATGCGCCGCTCTTTACGATGATGCCGGCATTCGTCGCCAGGTCAAGGATATCGCCCTCGGAGGAAATGCCCTTACCGAACATGATATCGAACTCAGCCTCTTTAAAAGGCGGAGCCACCTTATTCTTTACGACCTTAACACGTACGCGGTTTCCGACTACATCGCCGCCGGACTTAAGCGACTCGACACGACGCACATCCAGACGGATCGAAGAATAGAATTTGAGCGCGCGGCCGCCGGTCGTAGTCTCGGGATTACCGAACATAACGCCGATCTTCTCACGCAACTGGTTGATGAAGATAACGACACAGTTGGTCTTGCTGATGACTGCGGTCAGTTTACGAAGTCCCTGGCTCATCAAACGGGCCTGCAGACCCACGTGGGAGTCGCCCATGTCACCATCGATCTCCGCCTTCGGCACCAGAGCCGCAACCGAGTCCACGATCACGATATCCAAAGCACCGGAACGGACCATGGTCTCGCAGATCTCGAGCGCCTGCTCACCGTTATCCGGCTGGGAAATGTAGAGGTTGTCGATATCTACGCCGATATTCTTCGCGTAGGTCGGGTCCAATGCATGCTCGGCGTCGATGAAGCCTGCGATACCGCCGCGCTTCTGAACTTCCGAAACCATGTGAAGAGCGACCGTGGTCTTACCGGAAGACTCCGGTCCGTAGATCTCAACGATACGTCCTCTCGGAATACCGCCGAGGCCCAACGCCAGATCCAGGCTGAGGGAACCGGTCGGTATCGTCTCGATATTCATCTGGGATGTCGGATCGCCGAGTTTCATTACGGTACCCTTACCGTAAGACTTCTCCAACTGGGAGATGGCCGCATCCAGTGCTTTTAATTTCTCTTCTCTTTCCATTCTGTCCTCCAAATCATGTATGGTTATATTCAGTTTGTATTCTCAAAACCAAAAAAGGAGCAAAGCTGTAAGCCGGGTTATGTATTCGATGATCATCTGTCTAGCCATACCGTCACCGATATGATCGAGCGACCTACCTGAAACATTGACGGGCCGCCATTCGTTTCTATGCGGTCTTGCTTCGGATGGGGTTTACATGTGCCCGCATTGTTACCAACACGGCGGTAGTCTCTTACACTGCCCTTCCACCCTTACCGGGATCGCTCCCGGCGGTATATTTCTGTTGCACTTTCCTTAGAGTCGCCTCCACCGGACGTTATCCGGCATCCTGCCCTGCGAAGCCCGGACTTTCCTCACCTGCAACCTTTCGTCTTTGCAGCCGCGATCATCTGCTTTACTCCAACCTTGATTTTATCATTTTTACTATAGTATGTAAAGCGCTTTTATACCGGAAGAGGGATTTCTTTTCCCAAGGCAAATGAGTATAGCACGCACGCTTTCACCTGCGTACCCATCATGCTCTCCAACGCTTCCTTATACAGTTTCAACTGCGCGAGATACCTCTTCGTAAGGATCTCCTCTCCGCCCTCCTTCGGCAGAGCGTCGGTCTTGTAATCCATGATGACCGGATGCCCGTCCTCATCGATGTAAAAAGCATCGATAATACCTCGCACCAGGACCTGGTCCGGCTGCGAAGCGATCGCCTCCGTCACTTCCGCGTTCTGATAGTCCCGCAGATAGATGTGCGCGGGGATCGCGTACAGGAAGCGCACCTCCCGTTTCAGCCGGCCCATCTCCTGTGCCTGTGCCATGTTCTTCGCGAGATCGCTCTCGAAAAACCATGCGATCTTTCCGGCATTGACCAGTTCATGCATCGTCTCATCGAGAATGCCTTCTTCCGTCAGCCGGTCGACCTGCTCCCGGATATAGGCGATCCGGTCGTCCTGTCTCATGACCTCTGCAAAATCGAGGTGCTCCATCACGTTATGAGTAGCCGTGCCGCGAAGCGCGCCGAGGTTTTCCTCCTGTCCGGCGCGGATCACGAAGCCCTCATCCTCCGGTGCTTTTGCTTCTTCGTCTTCGGTCCCTGTCTCAGCAGCATCCTCAAGGGCTTCGTACCGGTCGCCGCGAGATCCACCCGTGGCCACCTCTTCGAAGGTCACGCCTTCCTCTTCCATGAAGCGATGCTTCACTTCCGATACGGACACGATGGCCTTCTGGTCTCCCAGTGCCGCGTACGGATAGACATAGGAAAACCTTTTTTCGATCTCAGCCAATGCTTCCGCATCGCTCAGAGTCACTTCGCCCTCTGCGTCATCCGATGCCTCGGTGCCATCTTCCACTGCATCGTCGGACGCGTTCTTCGCTTTATAACTCGCAAGTTCTTTTTCCACTTCCTTCTGCGGATGCAGGATGACCTCGAAATCTCCTCCGGTATAAGTGATCGCCTCGGGCTTCATCTCCGTCCGAGTCACCTGACCCTGAATGCAACGCAGGATCCAGTTCAGATAACTCGGCTTCGAGCAAAAATCGTCATCTGAAAACTCACCGCGTGCTTCTGCATCCGGTTCCGGCTGCTCTTTCATGTTACCGACCACGAACAGTTTCTCCTTCGCCCGCGTCAAGGCAACATAAAGCACACGTCCTTCCTCATAGAGGTTTTCATCCTGCTCCTTATCGCGGATGATCTTCTTCAGGTTCGAGCCGATCTTAACGGAAAGCAACGGATCTACACAATCAAACGCCACCCGATAGGTCGGATCATAGACGAACTCCGATTTGGAGCGATCGGATCTCTTCAGATCCTTCTGAGCTCCGGCTAGAAAAACAAACGGGAACTCGAGGCCTTTGCTCTTATGGACGGTCATCAGGCGGACGACATTCTCCTCTTCACTCAGTTTATTCGGTTCGGACAGGATGATCTCTTTCTCCTTTAACCGGTCAATATAACGAAGGAAGCGGTCAATGCCGCGATAGTTTGTCTTCTCGAAATCGCCGGCTGTCAAAAGCAGCATGTTTACATTGATCTCTCGCCCGCGGCCATGCGGCATCGCTGTGATCCTGCTGCGATAGTCGGTCTTCTGAAGGATGGCTTCCAACAGTTCGGGGATCGTGCTGAACGTTCTGCGTTCGCGCAGGTTACGAAAGATAGCGAGGAAACGATCGATCTTCTTTCCGAGAAAAACATCCCCGCCGGCGTAGCCTTCCACCGCCGTAAAGAACCGCTCAGCCGCGGGCGCGCCCAGCCGGATCTTCGCCATCTCTTCCGAGGTGAAATCAAACATCGGTGATGTCATGACCGTCGCCAGAGGAATATCCTGAAGCGGATTATCCAGAATACGCAAAAAACAGATCAGATCCCGGACTTCCGGCGTTTCAAAATAGGCAGCGCCTTCGGTCGAGACCACATCGATGCCGAATTCATCCCGCAGGATCGGCAGGAATTCTTCTTCCGCGTTTTTCACGGAACGCATCAGGATCGCGATATCCTTATAGGTCGCTTTACGGTTCCGTCCCTCTTTCAGATCATAGAACTCCGCGTTATCAACGATCTCGCGGATCCGCTTACCGATCAGAATAGCCTGAAGTCCGATCGCCGAGCGTTCTTCCGCCTCTTCTTCCTCGTTGTCCTCGGAAGCATCCGCATCGGCCGTATCTTCTGTGTCATCGGAAGTTTCGGTCTCATTCGGATCGTCAGCAACCTCTTTTCCTTCCGCAGAGGCCTCCGTATCCGAGGGGCCATCTTCTTTCTCCGTATCCGTCGGGATCACCAGATCGATCACCAGGCTCGGACCCGTTGTTTGTGCATCCTCGGGAAATAAAGCCCCCGGGTTCAGTTTTGCGGTATCGTCATATACGATACCGCCGCGGTCCTTCGTCATCAGTTTTTCAAAGACCGCATTGATCGCATTCAAAACGCCGGGACGACTGCGGTAATTGCTGTTCAGGCAGATGAGCGTTCCTTCTTTATCTTCCTCGCGGTACTGATTAAATTTGTCAATAAACAGTTCCGGGTTCGCGCGGCGGAAACCATAGATGCTCTGCTTCACATCGCCGACCATGAATACGTCGGACTTTGCCGGTGAATCGGGATTTCTGCAGATCCGGCGGATCAGTTCTTCCTGGACTCCGTTACTGTCCTGGTATTCGTCGACCAGGATCTCTTCGAAACGCTTTTGATAGATACCGGCAACCTTTTCGTCTTCAAGCAGCTTCAACGCATAATGTTCCATATCAGCGAAATCCATCAGGCGCAGCCTCTTCTTCTGCAGCTGAAAGTCTTCGTCGACCTTGCGGACGATCTCGGTCATCAGTTTCACCTGCGGCAACAAGCGTGACAGTTCCTTCTCCATTGTATCCCAGGAGAGCGGTGTGAGTTTTTTAACGGCATTTATGATCGCGGAGATCCGGTTTTTTTCCGCCCGGATATGATCATAAAACTCGGTGTACTCTTTTTCGGCTTTATTCAGGTTGATCGGAGGGATCTTATTGGCCGGTTCTTTAAGATAGGCAACGGCTTCCGCCAGCGTAGCCTTTCGATAAGCAGAATCTGCCACATCGGCGATCTTTTCAATGGTCTCAATATGCCGCGAGTCAGGAAACATGGCAGCCAGTTCATCGGCCAGCATCTCTGCCTCTGCCTTCGCACGCAGAAGCGGACGGATTTTCTTCTTTTCATATGCATCGAGATCTTTTCGCAGCTGTTCATTATAGTCACCGCTATAGACTTCGACCGCACCGTTAAGGAACTCCTCGGGATCCGGATACTCGCGGCTCTTCCCGTAGAATTCTTCGATCGCGCGGCTCAAAGGCTTTTTACGGTTTTTATGCAACATGCTCAGCGAAAGGAAGGCTTCGGAATCGTCTTCCATATAGTAAGGTTCCAGAACCGCATCAATCACATCGGCCAGGAGGAGTTTCGTCGCCGCTTCGTCACTGACGGTCAGGTTCGGTTCCAGACCGATCCGGAAGAAATTCTCATGGATCACATTCAGGCAGAAACTGTGGATCGTCGAAATGGCCGCAAACGGCAGTTTGACCAGTTGCTTTCGCAAATGCCGGCGCATCTCATCATCGCAGTTTGCACTATCGATCTCATCCTGAAGCGCCTTGCGGATACGTCCCTTCATCTCGGCTGCCGCCGCATTTGTAAATGTCATGATCAACAGCCGGTCGATCTCCATCGGATGCACAGGATCCTTGAGCCGCTGCAGAACATGCTCGGTAAGCACCGCGGTCTTACCGCTGCCGGCCGCCGCAGACACCAGGAGATTCCCGTTTCTGTGGGCAATGACTTCCTGTTGTTGTGTATTCCAGTTCACTCCCATAGCGGTCACTCTCCTTTCTCCTGATCATTTTCCCGTCGAAGTATCTCGCGGTAATCTTTGAAGTTCAACGACTTCACTTTCCGCGGCTTCAAATCGTTTCGTTTATCTTTGATATGACAGATCGCCTTATACGGGCAATACCCGCAGGCATCCGCCTTACTGCTTTTCAGCGGATTTACGGGAATCTGCCCTCCCATCATATCTTTATACAGTTCCGCGATCTTATTCATCATCGAATCCGAGAACCGGACAAATTCTTCGTTCGTAAACACCTGGGCATTGGCTCCGAATTCACCGCTTTTCAAAAGGCTGATGCCATCGATCAAAATGGATTTCTCCTGCGGTCCCAGCTCCGGTTCCTGATGTGCGAAAACTTCCTTCTCCCGATTGGTAAGCCCATGCATCCGGGAGTTCATCAGCAAATTGCCCCATACGAATAAGTCACGGTCTTCGTCATGTTTCTCCATTTGATCACTGTCTACCGGAATCAGCGGTTGCTCGGCATGGAAGTAATAAACGCCGGCGGGCTGTATCTCGGTTCCTTTTGCAAGCCGATCGTTCATCACAGCCGTAAGATAGATCGGCAACTGCAACTGGGCCCCTTCCGAAAGAAGGGAATAATCAAGCTCCTTATATCCGGTTTTATAATCGATGATACGCACCACACTGCCATCCTCGGTCTCATCGATACGATCGACCTTTCCGCGGATCTCGCAGTCTGTCCCCGGGATCTTCAGCGCATTCATATGCGGTTTAGAAGGACCATCTTCATCCGGCAGTTTTCCGAACGGCACCTCACAGCGGAAGTTCTTAAAGTCCCCGGAATCGATCTGAACGCGGATGACATCCACGAGGAAAGCGATCTCTTTTTCCCAAACGCGGGACAGATACTGATTGTATCCGTTGTCTTCCATCTTATCTTTCAGAAGATCATCCTGTTTATATGCAAAGGTAAGCGCCCTCTTCACCAGATCGTCCCGGCGTTTTGCCGTCCATTCAAAAGAGGCTCCTGCGCGGTCGGCGGACATCTCCTCCAGTATATATTGAAGCGCAGCATGATAAAACGATCCCCGGTCTAAGGCATCGATCGCAGCTTCTTTCCGTTCCTCGAGGCCCAAGCCATAAGAAAGGAAGTGTCGGAATGCACAACAACCGTACGACTCCAGTCGGGACGGACTGATACTGTGGTTGCGCTCAAACAGATCTACGGCGATCGCCTCCGGTAAGGGTGTATGAACATACTTGAACTCGCGGAGTAACTGAAGCTCGGACAAAAGTTTCGCATACTTCGGGTCCTCTTTATACCACTGATAGAGAGCACGGTAATAGAGTCCGAAGGCATCCTTCTTCTGTGAAATCAAATCTATACAATAATGAGGATTCAGCAAGGCCTGATTATCCTTTGGTAATTTTTTCTCCTCGTGAAGATTTTCGAAGATGGCACGGATCTGCTCGATCACATACGAAGGCAGCAAAGCCTCCCCTTTCGAATCCATTGTTGAGTACGAGAGATACAATCGTTTCGAAGGCGTTGTGAACATTTGATATAAATATAATTTATCGTTCATGCTGTCGCGCGACGCCGAAGGTGAAAGTTCCACTGACAGTTCTCGCAGGATATCTCGGTCCGAATCATTGATCAAACCGCTGCCCTGCTCCACCAGAGGGAACAGCCCTTCATTGACCCCGAGCATAAACAAAGTTTTTATTTTACCAATGCGCATGCGGCGCAGCTCGCCGATGATCACTCGATCCAGCGTCGGCGGGATAACACCGATCTTCATGTCCTCCAAGCCGGCCTTCAAAAGTTCTTCCAGCTCATCCGGTCGCATAAGGTCATCCGCCATCAGACTCTGCGTCTGCGCAAACAGGTTCTGCATCTTCTCCTGTACGGCTTCATATTCCGCCGCACGGTCATACCTGCCATCATCGTTCAGAAAGTCGATCCTGTTTTGCACGGTTTGGGCTGCTTTGCAGGCATTCATCACCTCGGCTATGCCGTCCAGGTACTCTGCCGCCGTGTGCTTTCCCTTCCGGAACCTCTCGTAAAACGGTCCGTAGACCGCGAGAACGTCACCCATGATGCGCCGGATCTCGTCGTCCTTTTCTTCCTCTGCAAACTTTACGAAACGCTTGTAGGAATTGATCCCCCGGGCGATCACATAGTTCTCCAGGCGATCCAGGTCTTCGTCCGGAATGACATAACCGTATTTTAAACTGCTCAGCACACTCTCCTTTTGGAAATTATACGTCAGCAGGCCGAACAGGCTGAGCACAAAATTCGTATAATCGCTGTCCGTCATGTCACGCGTCATATCCGAAAAATAAGGGATCTGCGCGCGTTCAAACTCGCGGACGATGATATCGCGGAAACGATCCGCCTTTCCGGTCACGACGGCGATATCGGAAAACCGGTACCCCTCCCGATAGACCAGATCCCGGATGGTGCGCACGATCATCGAAACTTCCATGGTCGGGTGGTCCAGCCGATACAGCCGGATCGACTCACATGCATGCTTCCAGGGCGCAGGTTTCACCTGTTGCTCGTAAACACGCTCTAAATGGCTCAATTCGTCGTTTTCACGCAGGCGGTAGACAAATTCCTCACCGATCGAAAGATCGGGCTCTACGGCGATCTGGTCGCGCTGAGCGCTGTCCATGAGTTTTTTGTAGATCGTAGCCGCCGAATCAAAGAGGTCCCCCTCTTTCGTTCCCACGAGGGTCCCCTTCTTCGCACACAAAGCTACACTGACCCTCTCCGCATTCAACATCAGGTGCGTGATGACGTTATACTGCAACGGCGTAAATCCGTTGAAACCATCCAGATAGATCTCGAACGGTACCTGCTTTGCGAACTCGGGCAATGCTTTGCACAGGATGGGCATCAGTTCGTCCTTATCCATGAAGCGGTCTTCGATCTCCCGGCGGTACGACTTCCAGATCAGCGCCAGATCGCTGAGTTTCTGCTGCAGGATGTAATGATCCGAAAGGCCGGAACCCTCCGGTGCCTCCAGCAAAGCCTGCAGCGAACTGCCCTCCTCGAACAGACCGAAGGAGGCCATCTCACCCAGGGTATGGACGACATTGTCCAAAAAGCCGGGCTTCTCGCTGTCACACTTCAGGATCTTCAGATCATTCGAGACATTGCGCACGGCGCGACGCATCAGGAGCATCTTTCCGGAGTCGTCGATCATCTTCTTCGTCGGAATATGCAACTGCTCGATCACGCGATATGCCAGGGTCGTAAAACCGATGACGTCGATGTTGACCGAACCGTGACCGGGATGCAGCGCAAGCAGGTGCTGCTGCGTCGACAGCGTTGACTGTTCGGGCACCAAAATATAGAACATCCGCTCCGGATGCTCTAACGAGCGCTTGATACATTCTTCATAGATATAGTGGGATTTCCCGGCGCCGCCGGGGCCATAGATGATTCTTAAACTCATATATTACCCCCTATCCTGCATATGGACTAACACTGCAAATTCTTCATCTGTATTTTACCATAAAAGCGACTTTTAAGCAAACAAAACCGCCCGGGTTTCCAAAAACAGATACTTTGAAAATTAACTTTACACCCTGTAAAATTTTCTCGGAAAAGGTGTTGTAATTCACCGGCGTTTAGTATATACTTGAATTGTGTTCGAGGAAGTCAGGCAGTTTTTCCTTGGTTTGCGGTGCGGCAAGCACCTTTACGCGATTCAGTATGATCCCGTAGCCTGCATTTCTTTCTTTATTCCGGATGGGTCGTCCCCATGTTCCCCAACACCTAACTTACTGACGAGCATACGCTCAGCCTTGATTTTGCTTACTATTCGGAGAATATTATAATGTTATATGTATATATATACCTCGCATTTATGGGGGTTATTGGCTTTATCCAGATGGGTATGGATAAGAGCCGTGCGCGCCGTCACCAGTGGCGCATTCAGGAGACCACGCTCTTTTTGACCGCATTTTTGGGGGCTGCCTGGGGCAGTCTGGTGGGCATGTTC
Organism: Lachnospiraceae bacterium; assembly: GCA_017550425.1. Classification (GTDB taxonomy): domain Bacteria; phylum Bacillota; class Clostridia; order Lachnospirales; family Lachnospiraceae; genus UBA1201. The sequence continues at coordinate 11,375 of JAFZPG010000002.1, forward strand.
GTCTTCCGTCACAAAACGAAGCACCGCAGCTTTTTGATCGGCATGCCGTGCATCATCATCTTCCACATCATCTGCGTATATTTTCTGGACCTGCTCGCATTTTAACGAGCGGTCTGTTGAAGCTCACGAGTGACCCTTTCTTCAAACACATTGGCCGGCGCATAGTCCATGCGCCGGCCTTTTTTGCACCCGCAACCCCTCAACACCCCCGACCCCTTTCGCTCTCTTTTTTCCCCTGGAGGCTGTTCTGCGTCGCACGCCTCGGTTTCCAACCAATTCGTTTTCATGAATGCGATCGCCGACGGGCAGGTTCACTGCGCATGAAAAACTTTACGCTCATATCAAAGCCGGATCTCGGGGGCCCGATTCGATTTCGGGCGTTTTCTTAATAGCGATAGGTTCCCACCTATCGCGAAAACGCCCTCAACGATCGCAAAACCCGTTCTCGGATCAACGGGTTTTGCCCCGACCCCGTCTTTTCATTCGCGTGTTTTTCATTTGCTCGTTCACATGTCCGTCTTGTGATCGCATTCATGAAGCCATGACGGAAATCGAGGCGTGCATCGCACTTCGACCGGAAATACGGAACCACGACAATTCGACCGATCTTTGACTGTCAGGATTCGGATATGCGGTGTGCGATCGTAAGGTGGACATTGATCGAGCTGTAGAGGATCCTCGCGAGTGAGGAAACGGATCAGGGGAGAAAATCGGTCTCCGAGGCCGATTTTCGCGCTCGCTGAGGTCGTTTTCATCGGAAAACGGCCGAAGTCGAGCAGGGCCCCCTGAGATCCGGTTCCGAACCGAGCGAAAAAGCTGCAGCTTTCGGATGAAATCTGCAGCGAGATCCTCACAGCGCAGTGAACTGCCCGCCGACGATCGCGCGCCGCATTACAAAAATTGAAAAAACCGGGGGTGTC
>JAFZPG010000094.1 GCA_017550425.1 Lachnospiraceae bacterium
GAATCCGGAAAAAGTAACAAAGACAGGTCATGATTATGCAGCAGTTCTTAAGAAAAAAATAGATGTTATGGAGTATTAATACAGTTATGGGATACCGAAGCTTACTGAATCGGTACTCGAAGACGAAGGCATACATGTTTTTGAATGGTGGGGCGGAGAATATCGTCCGTTAGAGGAATTGATAGCGGAGATGGACGAAGTGAAAAAGAACAACAGAGAATAATTTTGACTGCGTTTGAAGGCCAAGATTTGCTACACTTTGCAAGGATTTGCCATTTGCCATGATTTGTGTATATAAATCGTGACATCCGAAAGCTTTGATAAATCGGCGCAAACAGGCGCAAATTAAAGCATTTTGAAAGGATTTATGAAATGATAAAAGTCTTATTCATATGCCACGGCAATATCTGCCGTTCGCCGATCGCGGAGTATGTTTTCAAAGACTATATAAAAAAGAATCACCTGGAGAGCCTGTTCTATGTAGAGTCGGCGGCAACGAGCATGGAGGAGATCTGGAACGGCGTCGGAAATCCGGTGTATCCGCCGGCGCAGCAGGTGCTGCGGCAGCACGGGATCCGCGGCTTTGAGCAGAAGCGGGCGCGCCAACTGTCGCGGGCGGACTACGAACGCTTTGACCTGCTGATCGGAATGGACCGGGCCAATATCCGCAACATGGAGCGGATGACGGGCCATTCGGCGCGGGAGGGTAAGATTCGCCTGCTACTGGATTACACGGAGCGCGCGGGGCAGGAGGTCTCGGACCCGTGGTACACGAGAGACTTTGAGACGGCCTACCGCGATATCGATGAGGGTTGCCGCGGACTCCTGCGGGAACTGGGCTACGCTTAAGACGGGGAGCATTTTTCGCGTCTTTTTTCGGTTGTGATCCGCGTGGTTTTCTGTTAAAATGAATGGAGTACGTGCCGCTTTCAGGCACTGCCGATAAAGGAGAAGTGTATGAAGAAAGAATATGTTATGGGAAATCAGGCCATTGCCCTGGGCGCCATCGCCGCAGGCGTGAATGTGGTCTGCGGATATCCGGGGACGCCTTCCTCGGAGATCATCGAGACCATAGCAAAGCATAATCGCGAGAAGGCCATTCACGTGGAGTGGTCCATCAACGAGAAGGCGGCCATGGAACTGGCGGCGGGCGCGTCCTACGCGGGCGCCAGAGCGCTGGTCACCATGAAGATGATGGGGTTGAACGTGGCATCCGACGCGCTCATGTCGCTGGCCTATGTGGGCGTGGAAGGCGGCGTGGTCGTGGTATCCGCCGACGATCCCGGCCCGATCTCGTCGCAGACGGAGCAGGACACGCGCCTGTTCGCAAAGTACTGCCGCATCCCTGTATTCGATCCGTCGAGCGTGGAAGAGGCGTACACCATGATCCAAGATGCATTTGCCTATTCCGAGAAATACCACACGCCCGTGCTGTTTCGGCCGACGACGCGCGTCGACCACGCCTACGCGGGCATCACATATGACGACCGGGCGCAGCCGAAGGCCATCCCCGGGTTCGTGAAGGACTCCGGCCGTTTCGTGATCTTCCCGCGACTGTCGCGGATGAACCACGAGATGATCGAGAAGCGCAACCCGCAGATCGGCGAGGATTTTTCGTCCTATTGGGGCAATACCCTCCAGGGGCGGAAGGACAGCCGCAAAGCCGTGGTGGCGGGCGGCGTAAGCTATGCTTACGCAAAGGAGTACATCCAGGATCGGGAGGACGTGCGGTTGATCCGCGTTGCGACCCCGCATCCGCTGCCTGAGTCGTTCCTCCTGAATGCACTGGAGGGCGTGGAGGATATCCTCGTGGTCGAGGAACTGTTCCCGTACCTGGAAGAAGAACTTCTCATGTTGTGCGGTAAGCACCACAAAAACTGGAATATTTACGGAAAACATACCGGCCACTCGCCGCTGGCGGGTGAGATCACGGCCGAACAGGCCGCGCTGCAGATCGGCAGTTTTCTGGGCGATACATTGACACAGGAGGCGCCGGGCGCGATGCCGCAGCCGCCGGCCCGGCCGCCCGTGCTCTGCGCAGGCTGCCCGCACAGGGCCGGCTTCTACGCGGTAAAACAGGCCATGAAAGGCCGCAAGGCGAATTTCTCCGGCGACATCGGCTGCTACACCCTGGGCAATGCGAAACCCCTCGATATGGTGGACACCTGCCTCTGCATGGGCGCGGGCATCACCATGGCGCAGGGCCTGCATTGGACGGATCCGGAGACCGTGAATTTCGCCTTCGTGGGTGACTCCACTTTTTTCGCGTCCGGCATGACGGGCGTGGCCAATGCGATCTATAACGAAGCAGACCTGATCGTGTGCATCCTGGATAATTCCACCACGGCCATGACGGGCCACCAGCCGCACCCCGGCACGGGCGTCAACATGATGGGCGACGTGGTGGGCGCCATCTCCATCGAGAACGTGCTGCGCGGCATGGGCGTTACGACCGTGATCACGGTCGACCCGCTCGACCAGAGCGCCGCGATCGCGGCGGTGAAAGAGTGCGCAGACATGCGCGGCGTGAAGGCGATCATCTTCAAATCGCCCTGCATTGCCCTGTCGAAGCCGGTCGCTAAGGCCCGGGTCAATGAAGCCTGCATCGGCTGCAAAAAGTGCATCCGCGAGGTCGGCTGCCCGGCGGTGACATTTGCCGGAAACCGCGCCGTGATCGACGAGAGCCTGTGCACCGGATGCTCGCTGTGCGCATCCGTCTGCCCGGTGAAAGCCATCCAGGTATCGGGAAAGGAGGCGCGCTAGTATGTCGTATAATATCTTACTTTGCGGCGTAGGCGGTCAGGGAACCGTCCTGGCGTCCAAACTCCTGGCGGCCGCTGCCCAGGCTTCGGGCCTGAGCGTGCATTCTGCCGAGACCATCGGTATGGCCCAGCGAGGCGGCCCCGTGACCAGCCACGTGCGGATCGGGGACGACGCGTATTCGCCGCTGATCCCGAAGGGGACGGCGGACCTGATCATTGCCTTCGAGCCCGGAGAGGCGGTGCGGAACCTGCCGTACCTGAAGCAGGACGGAGCATTGATCGTAAACTCCGTGGCGCTGATGCCCGTGACCGAGTCCCTGCATCCCTCGGGCTACGATCCCGGGAAGATGCTCAACTACCTGAAGTCGGCTGTAAAAACGCTGGCGGTAGTGGACGCGAACGCATTGTGCGCGCCGCTCGGAAGCGTGAAATTCTTTAATGTAATGGTATTGGGCTTCGCGACCGGAGCCGGAATGGTGAAATTCGACCGGGAGGTCCTGCTGTCCACCATCGAGGCATCCGTGAAGCCGGCATTTGTAGAGATCAATAAAAAAGCCTTCCTCGCAGGAGCGGCGGAAGGAGAAACATTCATAAAGGAGCAGAGAGGATTATGAGACCTAACAGAGAGCAGCTCGCGCTGATCGACAAACAGATCAAGCGCCTGGTGGCAGGTGACAGCTACTATGGCAAGATGTACAGAGAGATGGGGCTTACGGAAGTGAAATCCGAAGAGGATTTCTATAAGATCCCGTTCTCCAGCAAAGATGACCTTCGGAACGCATATCCGCTCGGCATCCAGGCGGTGCCGGATGAGGAAGTGGTGCGTATCCATTCTTCGTCGGGAACCACCGGCAAGCCGGTCATTATCCCCTACACCGCAAAGGACGTAGAGGATTGGGCCATCATGTTTGAACGTTGCTACCGCATGGCGGGCATCACGAATGAAGACAGGATCCAGATCACTCCCGGATACGGCCTGTGGACCGCAGGCATCGGCTTCCAGGCCGGTTGCGAGCGCCTGGGCGCCATGGCAGTCCCGATGGGACCCGGTAACACGGACAAACAGATTCAGATGATGATGGACCTTAAAACCACGGTGATCACCGCGACGTCCTCCTACGCGCTGCTTCTGTCCGAGGAGATCAACAAGCGCGGCATCAAGGACCAGATCTACCTGAAGAAGGGCGTGCTCGGCTCCGAGCGTTGGAGCGATAAGATGCGCGAGACCATCCAGAACGGCCTCGGCATTGACCTCTACGATATTTACGGCCTGACCGAGATCTACGGCCCCGGCATCGGTATCAACTGTCCGGGTGAGCGCCCCATGCACTACTGGGACGACTATCTCTACATCGAGATCATTGACCCGGTGACCGGCGAGAACGTGCCGGACGGTGAGGAGGGTGAGATCGTGATCACGACCCTCGTGAAGGAGGGCGCTCCGCTGCTTCGTTTCCGCACACACGACATGTCCCGCATCGTTCCCGGCGAATGTAAGTGCGGCAGCAAATATCCGCGCCTCGACGTCATCAAGGGCCGCAGCGACGACATGTTTAAGATCCACGGGGTCAATATGTTCCCGTCCCAGGTCGAGGAGATGCTGGCGAAGGTCGAAGGCGCGACCAGCGAGTACCGTGTAACGCTGGCACACGAAGACGACAAAAACCGCGACGTATTCCTGCTCACCGTTGAAGGCGAGGGCAAATACAGCTTCGAGGAGATGGCGAAGAAGATCGCCTCCGTATTCAAGACATATGTAGGCGCAACACCGCGCGTGACCATCGTACCGGTGGGCACACTTCCCAGAAGCGAGAAGAAGACAAAGCGCGTGACGGATTACAGAGAGTAAAACGACAAATGATAGGATACAAAAGCCCTGCAGGCGTGGCGCCTGCAGGGCTTTTTGCTTGCTTTATTTTTCTTTCGGCATCACGATCTGAATGTGAACTTCGTCCAGCTGCTTCTGGTCGACGGCAGCGGGCGCGCCCATCATCAGATCCTGTGCGGTTTTGTTCATCGGGAATGGAATGATTTCGCGGATGCTGTCCTCACCGGCCATCAGCATGACCATACGGTCGACGCCGGGGGCAATGCCTGCGTGAGGCGGAGCGCCGTAGCAGAATGCATTGTACATCGCGGGGAATTTCGCTTTCACGTCCTCTTCGCCAAGACCGACGAGCTCGAACGCCTTGATCATGATCTCGGGATCGTGGTTACGTACGGCACCGGAGGAAAGCTCCACGCCGTTGCAGACCAGATCGTACTGGTATGCGAGGATGGAGAGCGGCTCCTGCTCGCAGAGGGCCTTCATGCCGCCCTGCGGCATGGAGAAAGGATTGTGACAGAACTCGAGTTCGCCGGACTCCTCGCCGATCTCGTACATCGGGAAATCAACGATCCAGCAGAATTCGTAGCAGTCTTGCTTCATATGCTCGGGGCACAGGGCGCCGAGGAGCTTGCGGAGCACGCCGGCTGTCTTCTGCGCGGTGAGCTTCTTACCTGCGGTCAGGCCGACGAAATCGCCGGGCTTCAGGCCCAGGGCCTCGATCACAGCAGCCTTGCGCTCCTGCAGGAACTTCGAGATGCCGCCGACGAACTCGCCGTTTTCGTCCAGGCGGAACCAGAAGGCCTTCTGGCCGGACTGGACCTCGACATCTGCGCACAGCGCGTCGATCTGCTTACGTGTCTTATCAAAACCGGAAACAACAACGGCCTTAACGGTCTGGCCCTCAAACGGTCCGAAACCACAGTCGGCCATAACCGCGGTAGCGTCGCTTACGACCAGGTCGATACGAAGGTCGGGCTTATCGCTGCCGTAGCGGTCCATCGCCTCCAGGTAAGGAATGCGGGTGAAGGGTGCCGCGGATGCGGTCTTATATACGCCGTATTTAGCGAAGATGGGCGGAAGCACATCCTCCAGAATGGAGAATACGTCTTCCTGTCCGGCAAATGCCATCTCCATGTCGAGCTGGTAGAACTCGCCCGGGGAACGGTCCGCACGCGCGTCCTCATCACGGAAGCACGGAGCGATCTGGAAATAGCGGTCGAAGCCGGAAGCCATGAGCAGCTGCTTGAACTGCTGCGGTGCCTGCGGCAGAGCGTAGAATTTGCCGGGGTGATTACGGGCGGGCACGAGGTAGTCACGCGCGCCTTCCGGTGACGAGCAGGTCAGAATAGGAGTGGTGATCTCCATGAAGTCGTGGGCCATCATGCCGGCGCGCAGGTCGGCTACGACCTTACTGCGGAGGATGATGTTCGCCTTTACGGCCGGATTCCGGAGGTCCAGGTAACGATACTTCAGACGCGCGTTCTCATCCGCGTCGCGGGAGTAGTTGATCTGGAACGGAAGCTCGTTGTAGATGCATTTTCCGAGAACTTCGATAGAGGTGGGAACGACTTCGATATCACCCGTGGGGATCGAAGGGTTCTTATTGGAACGTTCGCGAACGACGCCGGTCACGGCGAGGGTCGACTCGATATTTACCGCATCGATGGTGTCCATCATTTCTTCTGTTTCGATCACGACCTGCGTTACGCCGTAGAAGTCGCGAAGGATGAGGAAGCCGAGGTTTTTGCTGACCTTACGAAGATTGTCGAACCAGCCTGTGATCCGGACCTCTTCGCCAACGTTTTCGATGCGAAGCTCGTTGCAAGTATGTGTTCTGCCCTGCATGATTGCTTTCATAGTATTGACCATCCTTTAAATCGTGGTTTTGCATCCGAAAATGAATGCACTTTTCATTATACAAGCGGGTTTTGGGTTCGTCAAGCATTTCCGCGGCCGCTACCGCCCGTTTCAACGCGGAAAATGCGTACTTCTTGCGAATGAAAATTGACAAAAAGGCGTCGGGAGATTATGATTATACTAGGTGTGAATCCCCTTTAGGGGAAATAATTACGTGTTCAGAATGTTTATAAGATTGGAGATAATGATATGGACTCTTTGCTTTTCAGAGAAGATCATCCGGCTCAGCCCCGTGACAGAGAGAAATATGAGACAAAGCCTCAGCCAGGTGTGCGGTTCGCCCTCGTCTCGGCGCTGTTTCTGATGTTTTCCGTTTTTCTTCCGGTTTACGGTAATATGCCTTCGGAACCATCAGCGTATTGGATCTCATTGATCGAATTAGGATATGTAGGATATGCGGTTTTTGCATTGGGCTTTTTGGCGTTTGCACTTAACTGCTACAGGAAACATGGGGTGGCGGCGATCTGCGGCAGCTTCGTATTACTCTTTTGGCTCTGTCACTTTATTTCCCGAACACTGGATACGATTTTTAAATCTGAGTATAGATACTGGTTCACCTGGTACGGGTCCGGTTGGGGTGATAATGATACATATCGGCATGCTCGGATGATCGGATACTGGGTGGTCCCGATCGCGGCAGGGCTGGTGGTGTATTCCTCATTGGCCTTGTGGAAGAAAAATCGCAAACAGAAGGACGCAGAAGCTTAAGATCAATGCCGGGGAGTCCGTTATCCGGGCTACGAAAAAGATCATTTACAGCGCTTGTAAAAAAGCACTTGCAATGGCAGTGAAACTATGATATAATAGTTCCTGAAATCTGTTAAAAAATTAACAATCATCACTTTGGAGGATATTTCAAATGGCAAAGAGAATTGTACTTGCCGGTGCTTGCCGTACGGCGATCGGCACAATGGGCGGATCCCTTAGCACAACTCCCGCAGCGGATTTGGGTGCTATCGTTATCAAGGAAGCTATCAAAAGAGCCGGTGTTCCTGCGGAAGCAGTTGATCACGTATACATGGGTTGCGTAATCCAGGCTGGTCTGGGACAGAACGTAGCTCGTCAGGCATCCATCAAAGCAGGTCTTCCGGTGGAGACTCCTGCCGTTACCGTTAACGTAGTTTGCGGTTCCGGTCTGAACTGTGTAAACATGGCAGCTCAGATGATCCAGGCAGGCGATGCCGATATCGTTGTAGCCGGTGGTATGGAGAACATGTCCATGGCTCCGTACGCGATCCCGAACGGTCGTTCCGGTTACAGAATGACATGGCCGAGCCAGAGCCAGGGCGCTTTGGTCGACACCATGGTAAATGATGCTCTTTGGGATGCATTCAACGGTTACCACATGATCCAGACTGCAGATAATGTAGCTGAAAAGTGGGGCCTGACCCGTGAAGAGCTCGATGAGTTCGCACTCAAGAGCCAGCTGAAGGCCGAGAAGGCTCAGCAGACCGGCGCTTTCGACGATGAGATCGTACCGGTTATGGTTAAGAAGAAGAAAGAAATGGTTGAGTTCAAGGTCGATGAAGGCCCGCGTCCGGGTTCCACGATCGAAGGACTTGCAAAACTTCGCCCGATCAATCCGAACGGCGTAGTTACTGCAGGTAATGCTTCCGGTATCAACGACGGCGCTGCAGCGATCGTCCTGATGACCGAGGAGAAGGCGAAAGAGCTGGGTGTTACACCTATGGCTTACTTCGTAGCAGGTGCTCTGGGCGGCGTAGATCCGTCGATCATGGGCGTAGGTCCTGTTCCTGCAACCCGCAAGGCTATGGCTAAGTGCGGTTACAAGATCGAAGATTTCGATATCATCGAGGCAAATGAAGCATTTGCCGCTCAGTCCGTTGCAGTCGGCAAGGAGCTGGGCATCGACGTTGATAAGCAGCTGAACCCGAACGGCGGCGCGATCGCGCTGGGTCATCCGGTCGGCGCTTCCGGCGCTCGTATCCTCGTAACACTGCTTCACGAGATGGTGAAGAAGGATGCAAAGAAGGGTCTGGCTACCCTCTGCATCGGCGGTGGAATGGGCTGCGCAACGATCGTTGAAAGAGATTGATCAACTGAATAATGTAATACTGACCGGGCGGAAGGCAAGTTTTTGCTTTCTGCCTCGTGTCGTGTTAAAACGGAAATTGCGTTTCAAATCCGCTTATGGATTTATTTTTTCTGAACTTGGCGCGCACTGTGTCTAGTTCAGAGCATATTTCACGCGTATGGGGCGTTGAAAGGTTCGCCCGGTACCAGAAAGGATCAAAAATGGAATATATTCTTTATGAAGCAGCAGGTGGTGTTGGCGTTATCACCATCAACCGCCCGAAGGCGCTGAACGCGCTGAACAGCCAGGTTCTCGACGAACTGAATGAGACACTGGATCAGGTAGACCTCAGCACGGTTCGCTGCCTTATCCTGACCGGCGCAGGCGAGAAGTCTTTCGTAGCCGGCGCGGATATCGGCGAGATGAGCACCCTGACGAAGGCACAGGGCGAGGCCTTCGGTAAGAAGGGCAACGACGTGTTCCGCAAACTCGAGACATTCCCCATCCCCGTGATCGCAGCCGTAAACGGCTTCGCATTGGGCGGCGGTTGTGAGATCTCCATGAGCTGTGACATTCGTCTCTGCTCGGACAATGCAGTCTTCGGTCAGCCGGAAGTAGGCCTCGGCATCACACCGGGCTTCGGCGGCACCCAGAGACTGGCTCGTCTGGTAGGCGCAGGCATGGCGAAGCAGCTGATCTACACCGCAAGAAACATCAAGGCTCCGGAAGCGTACCGCATTGGCCTCGTAAACGAGGTATTCTCCGCAGAAGTTGACGAAGCAGGTAACGTAGTGAAGAGCGCACAGGAAGTTCTCCTTGCTGCAGCGAAGAAGATGGCGGCTACCATCGCGAAGAACGCTCCGATCGCTGTCCGCAACTGCAAGAAGGCGATCAACGAAGGCCTGGATGCAAACATGGACGACGCGATCGTGATCGAAGAGAAGCTCTTCGGTGACTGCTTCGAGACACAGGACCAGGTTTACGGTATGGCATTCTTCCTCGACAAGAATAAAGATAAAGTCAAAGAACCGTTTAAGAACGCGTAAGTTTTGATTTTTCCAAACATATATAATATTTTTTAGGAGGTACTATCATGAAGGTAGGCGTTATTGGTGCCGGCACAATGGGTTCCGGTATTGCTCAGGCATTTGCCATGACAGAAGGTTACGAGGTTTGTCTTTGCGATATTAAGCAGGAGTTCGCTGACGGCGGCAAGGCTAAGATCGCCAAGAATATGGCTTTCCTGGTAAAGAAGGAGAAGATCACACAGGAGCAGGCAGATGCAATTCTGGCAAAGGTTACGACCGGCCTGAAGGATATTTGTACAGATTGCGACCTCATCGTTGAGGCAGCTCTGGAAGATATGGCGATTAAGAAGCAGACATTCAAAGAACTCGAAGAGATCTGCACGAAGGAAGATGTTATCTTCGCTACCAACACTTCCTCTCTTTCCATCACCGAGATCGGCGCAGGCCTGAAGCATCCGGTGATCGGTATGCACTTCTTCAACCCCGCTGACCGCATGAAGCTTGTTGAAGTTATCGCAGGACTTAACACACCGGCTGCTACCGTAGACCGCATCAAGGCGATCTCCGAAGAGATCGGCAAGACTCCGGTTCAGGTTGCTGAGGCTCCCGGCTTCGTTGTTAACCGTATCCTGATCCCGATGATCAATGAAGCGATCGGTATCTATGCAGAAGGCATCGCAAGCGTAGAAGGCATTGACCAGGCTATGATGCTCGGCGCAAACCACCCGATGGGACCGCTGGCTCTCGGCGATCTGGTAGGCCTGGATATCGTTCTTGCGATCATGAACGTTCTTTACAGCGAGACCGGCGACTCCAAGTATCGTCCTCACACTCTTCTTAAGAAGATGGTTCGCGGCGGTAAGCTCGGAAGAAAGACCGGTATCGGTTTCTATGATTACACTAACAAGTAAGATTAAATAGATTATTTCGGAGGAAACAAAATCATGGATTTTACATTGAGCAAAGAACATGAGATGGTGCGTACCCTGTTTAAGGAGTTCGCACAGAATGAGGTTAAGCCTCTTGCTCAGGAAGTTGATGAAACAGAGAACTTCCCCAGAGAAACAGTTGAAAAGATGGCAAAGCTCGGCTTCATGGGTATTCCGATCCCGAAGGAGTACGGCGGCCAGGGTTGCGATATTTTGACCTACGCTATGTGCGTTGAGGAACTTTCCAAGGTTTGCGGCACCACAGGCGTTATCGTTTCCGCACATACTTCCCTGTGCTGTGATCCGATCCTGACTTTCGGTACCGAAGAGCAGAAGCAGAAGTATCTGGTTCCGCTGGCTAAAGGCGAGAAGCTCGGTGCTTTCGGTCTGACCGAGCCGGGCGCAGGTACAGACGCACAGGGTCAGCAGACGAAGGCAGTTCTGGACGGCGACGAGTACGTTCTGAACGGTTCCAAGATCTTCATTACCAACGGTAAGGAAGCTGACGTTTATGTTATCTTCGCGATCACAGGCGTTACAACAGACGCTAAGGGTCGTTCTAAGAAGACCATCTCCGCATTCATCGTGGAGAAGGGCACACCCGGATTTACATTCGGCGTAAAAGAGAAGAAGATGGGTATCCGCGGATCATCCACTTACGAACTCATTTTCCAGGATTGCCGCATCCCGAAGGCGAACCTTCTGGGTAAGGACGGCGAGGGCTTCAAGATTGCCATGCATACACTGGACGGCGGTCGTATCGGTATCGCTGCTCAGGCTCTGGGCCTCGCTGAGGGCGCTCTGGAGAACACCATTTCTTACACAAAGGAAAGAAAGCAGTTCGGTAAGGCGATCGCAGCATTCCAGAATACACAGTTCCAGATCGCTGATATGGCAACGAAGTGCCAGGCTGCTCAGTATCTTGTATACGCCGCAGCTCGCAAGAAGGATGAGTATCAGAAGGATCACAAGACCGTTTACAGCGTAGAAGCAGCTATGGCTAAGCTTTACGCAGCAGAGGTTGCGATGGAAGTTACCACGAAGGCAGTTCAACTTCACGGTGGTTACGGCTACACCAGAGAGTATGATGTAGAGCGTATGATGCGTGACGCAAAGATCACCGAGATCTACGAAGGAACCAGTGAAGTTCAGAGAATGGTTATCTCTGCAGCACTGTTGAAGTGATACAAGGCTCGAAAAGTACCGACCGAGCATTTATGATCGAGTCGGACCTTGAGAGCCGAACAGACATGAGCCGGCCCGATTTCCGACAGGAAATCGAATAGGGCGGCGAATGCCTGTAGGATTTCGAGAGCGCGAAGCGCGGAGAAATCCGTAGTATCACGTAGTATAGAAATAACGAAAAATTAAGGAGCGTAAGATTGTGAAGATCATAGTATGTATCAAGCAGGTACCCGATACAAAGGGTGGCGTAAAGTTTAATCCTGACGGAACATTGAACCGTGCTGCTATGCTTACCATCATGAATCCGGATGACAAAGCCGGACTGGAAGCAGCACTTAGATTAAAAGATCAGTATGGAGCAGAAGTAACCGTTATCACCATGGGCCTTCCGAAGGCTGAGGAAGTTCTTCGTGAAGCATTGGCCATGGGTGCTGATAAGGGCATCCTCGTTACCGACCGTGTACTCGGCGGTGCGGACACATGGGCTACTTCTTCCACACTTGCAGGCGCGATTCGTAACCTGGATTACGATTTGATCATTACCGGACGTCAGGCGATCGACGGCGATACCGCACAGGTTGGTCCGCAGATCTCCGAGCATTTGAACATTCCGGTCATCTCCTATGCACAGAAGATCGAGATCGATGGAGACTCCGTGATCGTTGAGCGTCAGTACGATGACCGTTATCATGTGGTAAAGGCAAAGATGCCTTGCCTCATCACGGCTTTGGCAGAGCTCAATGCACCTCGTTACATGACTCCGGGCGGCATCTTCGATGCTTTCAAGGCAGACATCACTGTATGGGGCAGAGCAAATCTGGTAGATGTTGATGACTCTAACCTCGGTCTTAAGGGTTCACCCACACAGATCGCAAAGGCTTCCGATAAGGTACGTAAGGGCACAGGCGAGAAGGTTAACCTGGACGCAGATGCTTCCGTTGAGTACATTGTCGGCAAGTTAAAAGAAAAGCATGTAATTTAATACAGGAGAGTGACTACAATGGCATTAGAAGAATACAAGGGCGTATATGTCTTTGCTCAGCAGGTAGACAATAAGTTAAGCAGCATCGCTTTCGAACTTATCGGCAAGGGCAAGGATCTCGCAAAAGATTTAGGAACAGAAGTTACCGCCATTCTTGCAGGCTATCAGGTTGCAGACCTGGCTGACGAGCTTGCAGCTTACGGCGCAGATAAGGTCATCGTTATCGATGATCCCGAACTTAAGGATTACAGAACCGAGCCGTACGCACATGCGGTTGCATCCGTAATTAAGGAATTCAAACCGGACATCGTTCTGGTTGGTGCTACAGCGATCGGCCGTGACCTGGGCCCTCGCGTTTCCGCAAGAGTACACACCGGTCTGACTGCAGACTGCACACAGCTCGATATCGGTGATTTCCCGCTCGTAGCGATCCCGGGTAAGGAGCAACTTCACAATCAGCTTCTCATGACCCGTCCCGCTTTCGGTGGTAACACCATCGCTACCATCGCCTGCCCGAACTTCCGCCCTCAGATGGCTACCGTTCGTCCCGGCGTTATGCAGAAGCTTCCGAAGCAGGAAGGCGCTAAGGCTGAGATCATCAACTACAACCCGGGCTTCACTCCGGACAACAAATACGTTGAGATCTTGAAGGTCGTTAAGGCCGTAACCGATACCGTAGATATCATGGACGCTAAGATCCTCGTATCCGGCGGCCGTGGCGTTGGTTCCGCTGAGAACTTTAAGCTTCTCGAGGACCTCGCTTCCGTACTCGGCGGTACCGTAAGCTGCTCTCGTGCAGTTGTTGATGCAGGTTGGAAGCCGAAGGATCTGCAGGTAGGACAGACCGGTAAGACCGTTCGTCCTCATGTATATTTCGCGATCGGTATCTCCGGTGCCATCCAGCACCTGGCAGGTATGGAAGAGTCCGACATCATCATTGCGATCAACAAAGATGAGTCTGCTCCGATCTTCGAAGTAGCTGACTACGGTATCGTAGGCGACCTGAATAAGATCGTTCCTGCACTGACCGCTTCTTTGAAGGCTGAACTGGCTTCTAAGTAAGCAGTACGAATATACAAAAGAAGGGCAGGGAGTTTCTCTCCCTGCCCGTTTTCTATAAAGGCCGTAACAGGCTTTAACGGAGGATCATGCAGTGAGTACTAACAGCGGGCAGATCGCGCGCGGCGCGGGAAACCACAGAAAGCGTTCGAAACGCAGTTCATACATCTTCATCGGGATAATGGGGCTCCTGGTGCTGGTTGCGTTTGTCCTTTGGGTCAAATCCGCTCCTTCGAAGGAGAATAAGGTGGATGAAAACAAATTCTCGATCGTGACCGGCAAACATACGGTCGAGATCGTAGTACGGGATTACGGGACGATCACGGTGGAACTGGATGCCGATGTGGCTCCGGTAACGGTGTCGAATTTCCTGGATCTGGCAGCACGCAAGTTCTACGACGGATTGACCTTTCACCGTATTATCCCCGGATTTGTGATCCAGGGCGGCGATCCTGCCGGGACCAGGGCGGGTCAGAAAGACCAGCGCACGATCGACGGAGAATTCGCTTCCAACGGCTGGGAGAACTCGATCAAACATGAACGCGGAACCATCTCGATGGCGCGGAAAGTAGGTAAAGAAGATACGGCGGCCTATAAGAATTCGGCGACGTCTCAGTTTTTTATCGTTCTGGAGAAACAGCAGAGCCTGGATGGTAATTATGCTGCGTTTGGCCGTGTGATCGAGGGCATGGATGTTGTGGATACGATCGCGGAGGAATGTGCCGGAGACGGCGAAAACGGCGCGGTTTCGAAGGAGCGCCAGCCGGTGATCGAGAGCATCCGTGAGGTGACCGGAACTTCGGGCCTCTCGGACGATGATTGACCGATATCAGAGGAGAGAAGGTATGAGAAAGAGAGTGACCGCGCTGGCTCTGGCCGCGTGCATGCTTTTTACATGGACCGCTTGTGATAACGGTTTGAAGACGGAAACACAGGATAGTACGAGTTCGACTGCCGCAGAGGCTAAGAGTACCGAAGCGGAGGGTGCCACAACGGCGAAGCCTGTCGAGACGGAGGCGACTACAGCGGCTCCGACCACTGCGGAGGTAACGACGCAGGCACCGACGACAGAGGAGGCGACAGAGGAGGCGACAGAGGAGGCGACAGAGGCTGTGACTGAAGCACCTACAGAAGCCGTGGATATGGAAAAGGTAAGTAATGCCTACCTCGAGATCCTGCGCCAGTATGAGTCCTCAATAAAAGAAGTTGAAAACCAGCGCTCGACGAAGACGCCGTCCTGTGCTCTGGGCGACATCAACGGCGACCGGGTTCCGGAACTGATCTTCCAGTACGGGGCGGATGTAGAAGAAGCCGGAAGCGTATTGACACCCGGTTTCGTCACCATCGTTTCGGTGCGGATCTTCTCGTATGATCCGGAAACCGACACCGCGTATGAGGTCCTGCATTTCCCGCGTTCGATCATCAATGCGGGCGGACGGATCAGTTCGGATCTGCTAGTGACCGATGAGAACCACCTGTTGATCGCCCATGTAAACCATAGCGGCGACGATTCAGAAGACTATATGTGCGAGTACGTGTTTGCAAACAAGAAATTTGAACTGGTCAATAAAGTCATGGAGAAATCGATCCTTGCGGACGAGCGGACCTACACCTTTAATACGACTTACACGTTAAATGGTGATGTGATCACACAGGAGAAGTATGTTTCGCTTTGTGATGCATATCGCGCATCGGCCGTTACATCGATCCTATACGATCTGATCTACGATGAAGGCAGAGGCGGAGACTGGGGCGCGAAGGTGAAAAACCTCCCGACCTACCGATATTGGTTCGATGATCTGGTGAAGGTGTTGTCTACACAGGGCATCATGTGATCGTTATACGAATAAGATAATAAGAAAATCCCGCGGTTCCTTTGAGAAACCGCGGGATTTTTATATCTCGTTCGGATCAATGAACGATCAATATTTCATAGCTTCTTCTTCGCCGTTTACGACGCGGAGCGCGCCCTGGCACAGCGCCAGAAGCTCGTCCTCACCGGGATATACGGTGAACGGAGCGATGAAACCTGCATAGTCCTTCAGGGCTTCTACGACGTTTTTGTCGTATGCGATACCGCCGGTCAGGATGATCTGATCGACCTTACCCTTCAGTACGCAAGCCATGGAACCGATGTCTTTTGCTACCTGATATACGAAAGCATCGAAGATCTTCTTTGCGTCTTCATTGCCCTCGGAGATCCACTTCTCAACGTCGCGCATATCGTTCGTGCCGAGGTAAGCATTCAGGCCGGCACCGCCGACGATCTTCTTGTAAACCTCTGCCTCGGTATATTTGCCGGAGAAGCACATCTTGATGAGTGCGCCGCTGGGAACCGCACCGGCTCTCTCAGGGGAGAACGCACCGTCACCGTCGAGTGCATTGAACACGTCAACGACCTTACCGCCGGTGTGAGCGCCTACGGAAACACCGCCGCCCATGTGAACTACGATCAGGTTCAGGCTGTTGTAAGGAACGCCGATCTCCTTCGCGTAACGCTTCGCAACGGCCTTCTGGTTCAGCGCGTGGAAGACGGACTTACGGGGAAGCTCCGGAACACCCGAGTAGCGGGCCACGTCCTGCATCTCGTCAACGACCACGGGGTCTACGATGAAGGACTTCGCGCCGATCTCGTCGCCGATCTCACGCGCCAGGATGCCGCCTAAGTTGGAAGCATGCTGACCGGAAACGCCGGCCTTCAGATCTGCGAGCAGGGCGTCATTGACCGGATAGGTACCGCCCGGGATGGGACGCAGCATACCGCCGCGGCCGACCACGATGTCCAGAGAATGAATGTCGAAATTTTTGCGTGCGAGCAGGTCCGTGATCAGTTTCTTACGGAAATCCTTCTGCGCAACGATGGAAGGGTAGGAAGAGATCTCCTCGGTGCTGTGACGGAGGGTCTCTTCGAACAACAGGTTCTCGTCCTCGAACACACCGATTTTAGTGGAGGTGGAACCCGGGTTGATGATCAGAACTTTATGTGACATGGAAGTTACCTTACCTTTCGATTATTTGCTCATTGCGTTTGCAACGACTGCGGCAAGCGCGATGGAGTTTACCTTAACTTCGGTGGAGTCGGAACGGGAGGTCAGGATGACCGGAACTGCGGTACCGCACAGGATGCAGCCGTTCTTCGCTTTTGTCGTATGGGTCAATGTCTTATATACGAGGTTACCGGAGTGGATGTCGGGGAAGAGCAGGATGTCAGCGTCGCCGACGATCTTACGTCCCTCGGCGCCCTTATGCTTCGCAGCTTCGGCGTCGATCGCAAGGTCCAGGGAAAGCGGTCCGTCGATGATGCAGCCGGTGATCTCGCCGACTTCGTTCAGGCGGGTCAGTTCGGCGGCCTCAACGGTCTCGGGCATCTTCGGGTTAACGACTTCCACAGCAGCGAGGGGAGCGATCTTCGGGTTTGCGATGCCGCAAGCGTGCGCAACTTCCACTGCGTTGTGGATGATGCCGGCCTTCTCTTCGAGGGTCGGGTAGGTGTTGAATGCAACATCGGTCAGGAACAGGAGCTGGTCGATGCCCGGAACCTCAAACAGAGCCACGTGGGACAGCTGACGGCCGGTGCGCAGACCTACTTCTTTATTTAATACGCTCTTCAGGAACGACTTGGTGTCGATCTTTCCCTTCATATACATATCTGCCTTATGGTCGTGTACGAGAGATACGGCAGTCAGGGTCGCCTCCTGCTCGTCCTCAACATCCACGATCTCATATCCGGTCAGGTCGATGGAAAGCTCGGCAGCGATCTCTTCGATCTTCTTTTTGTCGCCTACGAGGATGGGCTCTGCGATCCCGCGATCCTTAGCGATCTTTACCGCCTCCAGTACCGGACCATCCTGAGCTACCGCTACGGCTACTTTTTTCATCTTACACTCGGAAAGGTGTGACAAAAGTTGTTCAAATGAAGTGCTCATCTTAGTTCTCCTTAATTTATATATGGAATTCATCTGTTTTCGGGCAATGTATCGGCCTGAACAGGCCATATTCGAAAAAAACACCCGTAAAAATAATCTTATCACCCCTGTATAAAAACGTCAAGAGATGGCCTCGTTTTTTTGAGTTTTTTGGCAGAAATTGCCGTTGAAATTCAAAATGAAATATGCTAAGATAGTCAATGGACACTTCCGGGCGGCCCTTCCGAGGGAAAGCCGTCACGGTTCATAAGTCATAAAAATGGAGGCCTATCCTATGAAAAACCGCAGAAGAGTTTTAGCTCTGTTAACTGCATTTTCCTTAATATTGACGATGTTTTCCTTTGCACCGGTCCCCGTATCCGCGGACCAGTTTAACATAGGTGAGGAACTGGAAGATGTCGTATTCCAGGTGTATGCTCAGGATCTCACGGATTATTCATGGCATGTATATGATGAAGTCCATCCGACATACTATGCGCCTATGACCATATCATTTACCCAGGACCCGACCGAAAGGTTCAGCGAACTCGGAGCCAGCATTGCCTTTGGTTTCAATTTCGAGGACTCGGCGTTGCAGGTCGGTCAGAGCGCGACCGTTCATTTTGTGATAAAAGATATCAAACTTACATTTGCCGGAATGCCTGAGTTTACAGGTGTGGAAGATATAGACAAAACAGCAAACCTGCTTTGCAAAGAGGCTACCTACGGAAAGACCGGTAACTCTGTGGCAGTCAGCCTGCGTGAGAGTATTCGCCGTGCATACCCGGATATGCCTCTGGCAGGTCTGGTAAAATCTTTGGTAAGCGTTTCCTGTACGTTCCAGTTGCTCTCTTATGAGCGTGGAGAGTGGGCAGGCCCGCAGAACCCGGATGGTTCCGAATTCCGCGGAAGAGACGAGATCCTCGCAGACATGGGCGCAGGTGTCAGCGTCACGAACGCCCTGGATAAAGAAAACTGCACGGGCGATGAGATCACCCACGAGATGATCGACGCATATGCAAATATGGGGTATACTTCCCTGTATATTCCCGTCAACTATGACAACCACTTGAACGCCGATATGACGATCGATGAGACCTTCCTCGATAAGATCAAGAGTACCATTGATTACGCCATTTCAAAGAATTTCTACGTGATCCTGTCCATGACCGGATCCGGTGACTGGTTGTCGCCGCTGCCGGAGCTTCGGAGCGCTACGGACAGCCGCCTTACGAAGATGTATCTTTCGATCGCAACGACGATGGACTCTTTCGGTGATCATCTCGTTATAGAAGCGATCCATCGTCCGGTAGCCACGAAAGAGCCGACCGTGGATCCCGAGGCTGAGGAGCCCGCTGCTCCGTTGACCATCGATGATTATAACACCGTCCTGACTGCCTGGTATGATAAGATTCAACGAGTTATCCGTGGTACCGGCGTCAACAATACACTGAGAACGATCCTGTTCGCTCCGTATAACGGTGACTATACATTGATCGGGAACATGAATTTCGCCGAGGTGACGAACCTGGCGGTGTCTGTAAGTTTTGATCCTTATGAAGATACGACTTGGGACAGTGTTGTCGCTGCAGGTATCTTGAAAGATCAGATCGCAACAGCGGCCCGGGAGGCTATGTCGAAGAAAAACGCAGGCTGTGTTATTACTTCGTTCGGTGCCCTCGATAAGAACAATTATGAAACACGCGTTCAGTATGCATATGATTTTACCAACGGCGCGAGAGAGTCCGGGATCTCCGCTTTCTGGAGCGACAACGGCAACACGAGCGAGACTGGTCTGATCTCATTTGCCGATGCTTCGTATGTATATCCGATCATCGGTATGGCTCAGGCTGCAGCAGCTCATGCACAGGCGAAACCGCCGATGAATGCGCAGATCGAGACAGCATCGCCCGAAACGCAGGCGCCGGAGACGGAAAAATCTACCGAAGGAGAGAAAACGACCGAAGCGGAGCAGACTTCACAGGCTCCTACGACCGAAAAAGAGAAGGGCGGAATAAATACCACCGTGATCATTCTTATCGTGGTACTGGTCGTTATCATCGTAGCTGTCGTTGTTTTGGCACTGATGTTTAAGAAGAAGAACGGTTCGCTGTTCTAAGTAAGATGCGGAGCATTCCGCGAGCATAGATAGAAAGATCGGCTGCTGTACGCCCCGTAATTACGGCGTTTGGCAGTCGATTTTCTCAAAAATGATCGTTAATAAGAAGGTATGTGTATGGATATCGTTAAAGTATTGGCCGAAGAACAAAAGATACGCGCCTCGCAGGTCGAAGCAGTCATCAAACTGATCGACGAGGGAAATACGATCCCGTTTATTGCCCGTTACCGTAAGGAGGCGCACGGAGGTCTGAACGATGAGGTCCTGCGTAATCTGGATGAGCGTCTGCGCTATCTGCGCGGCCTCGAGGAGCGAAAAGAGGCAGTTCTGTCTTCGATCGAGGAGCAGGGGAAACTGACACCGGAGCTTAAGCAGGAGATCGAGGCAGCCATGACGCTGGTCGCCGTGGAGGATCTGTACCGGCCGTATAAACAGAAGCGCCGCACACGTGCGACGATCGCGAAGGAGCACGGCCTGGAGCCGCTGGCGAACCTGATCCTGCTGCAGATGACGAAGAAAGACCTGCTCGCGGAAGCGGCAGCCTACGTAGATCCCGAGAAAGAAGTCGCGACCCCGGAGGACGCGATCGCGGGCGCGAAGGATATCATCGCGGAAAATATCAGCGACAACGCCGAATACCGCACCTATATCCGGGACCTGACCATGAAGCAGGGTAAGGTGGTCTGCGAGAGCCGCGTCGGTGAAGAGGCCAGCGTATATGAGACGTATTATAAATATGAGCGTCCGGTCGCGAAACAGCCCGGGTACGCGACACTCGCCATCAACCGCGGTGAGGAGGAGAAGATCCTGTCGGTAAAGGTTCTGACGGACGACGAACGCGCCATCGGCTACCTGTGTAAGAAAGTCATTGTCCGGGATAATCCTGTGACGACGCCGACGCTGAAGGAAGCGGTCGAGGATGCTTACGAGCGTCTGATCTGGCCGTCCATCGAGCGCGAGGTGCGAAGTGCCCTGACGGAGATCGCCGAGGACGGAGCGATCAAGGTGTTCGGTAAGAACCTGCGCCAGTTACTCATGCAGCCGCCCATCAGCGGTCACGTGGTGCTCGGCTGGGACCCCGCCTTCCGTACCGGCTGTAAACTGGCCGTTGTAGATGCGACCGGAAAGGTCCTGGACACCGTGGTGATCTACCCGACCGCGCCGCAGAATAAGGTGCATGAGGCGAAAGTCATCCTGAAGAAACTGGTGGAGAAATACAACGTGGAGCTGATCTCCGTGGGAAACGGAACGGCATCCCGTGAGAGCGAGCAGGTCATCGCGGAATTCATTCACGAGATGAACCGCCCGCTGCGATATATCATCGTTAATGAAGCAGGCGCGAGTGTGTACTCCGCGTCGAAACTGGCGACGGAAGAGTTCCCGAAGTTTGATGTGGGACAGAGGAGCGCGGTATCTATCGCCCGCCGTCTGCAGGACCCGCTGGCGGAACTGGTAAAGATCGACCCGAAGTCCATCGGTGTGGGTCAGTACCAGCATGATATGAACCAAAAGAAACTGTCCGACACCCTGGGCGGTGTCGTGGAGGACTGCGTTAACCAGGTCGGCGTCGACCTGAATACCGCGTCGGTCTCCCTGCTGGAATATGTTTCCGGCATCAATAAGACCATTGCGAAAAACATTGTGACCTACCGTGAGGAGAACGGAAGTTTCAC
This sequence comes from Lachnospiraceae bacterium, assembly GCA_017550425.1. Lineage (GTDB taxonomy): Bacteria > Bacillota > Clostridia > Lachnospirales > Lachnospiraceae > UBA1201. The sequence continues at coordinate 21,423 of JAFZPG010000094.1, forward strand.
GGACCGCAAGCAGCTGTTGAAGGTCGCAAAGCTCGGGCCCAAGGCCTATGAGCAGTGCGCGGGCTTCCTGCGCATACGCGGCGGCAAGACGCCGCTCGACTCGACGGCCGTGCATCCCGAGAGTTACGAGATCGCGGAGCGGGTGCTGGCAAAAGTCGGAGCGACGGACCGTGAGATCGGTAAGCTGGCCGGCCTGAAGAAACGTGTCGGCGACCTCAAGAAGATGGCGGCGGAACTGTCCGTCGGTGAGATGACGCTTTCCGACATTATCGGCGAGCTCGAGAAGCCTTCGCGCGACCCACGTGAGGAGATGCCGAAGCCGGTGCTGCGCGCCGATGTGCTCGACATGGAGCAGCTCACACCCGGCATGGTGCTGAAGGGCACCGTCCGCAACGTTATCGATTTCGGCGCTTTCGTTGATATCGGCGTGCACCAGGACGGCCTGGTCCACATTTCCCAGTTGACGGATCGTTTCATCAAGCATCCGCTCGAGGCGGTGTCGGTCGGCGACGTAGTCAACGTTAAGGTCCTGGCGGTCGATGTGAAGAAGAAGCGCATTTCCCTGACCATGAAAGGCGTGGAGCAGTAATGCTTCCGCGGCCGGGTTTACAAATATATTCCACAGGAGTCAAATCACTGAAATGAACGAATGGAAACCGAAACTGTTTTCCTCTCTGAAGTCCTATTCTTCGAAGCAATTCGGAAAGGATGTTGTTGCGGGTATCATCGTGGCGATCATTGCGCTGCCGCTCAGCATTGCCCTCGCGATCGCTTCGGGCGTTGCGCCTGAGCAGGGCCTCTACACGGCCATCGTCGCCGGATTTTTCATAGCCCTTTTGGGCGGCAGCAGCGTGCAGATCTCGGGACCGACCGCGGCCTTTGCGACCGTAGTCGCCGGCATCGTGGCGCAGCATGGCATGTCCGGGCTGGCGCTGGCGACCATCATGGCAGGTATCCTGCTGATCGTTATGGGCGTGCTGCGGATGGGCACACTGATCAAATTCATTCCCTATACCATCACGACCGGTTTCACGGCAGGTATCGCGGTGACTATCGTGATCGGCCAGATCAAAGATTTTCTGGGCTTGAAGCTGGAGAAGGCGCCGATCGAGACCACGGAGAAATTCGTGGAGGCGGTAAAGGGGCTCCCGACCACCAGCCTGCATGCGCTGTTCGTCGGCCTGGTCTGCCTGACCATCCTCATCTTCTGGCCGAAGATCAATAAGGTCATTCCCGGTTCGCTGATCGCGGTCCTGGCAGGCATTGCCCTCGTCAAAGGAATGGATCTGAAGGTCAATACCATCGGCAACCTTTACGATATTTCGGCGAGCCTTCCGAAGTTCACCGCCCCGTCGCTGTCGTTCGAAGCGATCCACAAACTCTTCCCGGATGCCGTGACCATCGCGGTCCTGGCGGCGGTCGAGTCCCTGCTGTCCTGTGTCGTTTCCGACGGTATGTGCGGCAGTCGCCATCAGCCCAACACGGAGCTTATAGGCCAGGGCTGTGGTAACATCCTGTCCGCGCTGTTCGGCGGTATTCCCGCGACCGGCGCGATCGCTCGTACTGCGGCCAATGTTAAAAACGGCGGACGTACTCCGGTCGCCGGCATGGTGCACGCCGTGGTCCTGTTGTTGATCCTGGTGCTCCTCATGCCGTACGCGAAGTGGATCCCCATGCCGGCCATCGCAGCCATCCTGTTCATGGTCGCATACAATATGAGTGAGTGGCGCACGTTTGTATATCTTTGCAAAACGTCGCCGAAAAGTGATATACTGGTATTGGTACTTACTTTCGTGCTTACCGTGGTCTTCGACCTGGTCGTAGCCATCGAGGTCGGCCTGCTCGTTGCCGTCATCTTCTTCATGAAGCATATGGCGGACACCACCGAGGTCAGCGGTTGGAAGTATTTTACCGAAGAAGAACTGAAGAACGATGAGAATGCGATCGGCCGCAAGGCGGTTCCGTCGAACACGCAGGTCTTTGAGATCATCGGCCCGATGTTCTTCGGCGCGGCGGAGAAATTTGCCGATTTCCCGCTCGAACGCGGCATCAACGTGCTGATCTTGCGTATGCGTGGCGTGCCCGTCGTCGACGCGACGGCCATGCGTTCCATGAACCATGTCCTGGAGCATTGCAAGCGCAACGGCGTAACTCTGGTGCTGTCGCACCTGCAGCCGCAGCCCGCTTCCGTGCTGGAGAAATCCGGCTTCCTGGAGAAGGTCGGAGCGGACAATATCTGCGTGAACATTGACGCGGCTCTGGAGCGCGCAGCGCAGCTTGGAAAGAAATAAAACCGTTTATGTATCGATAGAAAGGAGCCTTACCATGAAAGTTGCTGATCTGCAGGCAGAAGTCCTGCGACTTAAGAAAGAAAAGGATGTTTGCATCCTGGCGCACAGTTATGTGGCACGCGAGATCGCGGAAGTCGCGGATTTTGTCGGTGACTCCTTTCAGCTCAGCGTGAAGGCGAAAGATACCCCGCAGAAGACCGTACTCATGTGCGGTGTGCGTTTTATGGCGGAGACCGTGAAGATCCTCTCTCCCGAGAAGACCGTCATCCTGTCCGCGGCGGACGCCGGCTGCCCGATGGCAGAGCAGCTTTCCGTTGAGATCGTGGAGCAGGCGCGGAAGATGTTCCCGGGCTGCGCGGTCGTGGCATACATCAACACGACGGCGCAGCTGAAGACCGTCTGCGACGTTTGCGTGACTTCCTCTTCTGCGGTGAAGATCGTTTCGAATATGCCGCAGGATAAGATCCTGTTTATTCCGGATCGCAACCTGGCACAATATGTGAAATCTCAGGTTCCGGATAAGGAAATCCGCTACATGCAAGGCGGATGTCCCGTTCATGCGGCAATGACGCGCGAGGAGGTCCTGGCGGCCCGCGCTGCGCATCCGAATGCGTTGTTCCTGGTACACCCGGAGTGTGTGCCTGAGGTCGTGGAGCTCGCCGATTTCGTCGGTTCGACTGCGGCGATCATGAATTACGCGAAGAAGTCCGACGCGAAAGAGTTCATTGTCGGAACCGAGAACAGCATCATGGAACACCTGCAGTACGATTGCCCCGGAAAGATGTTCTATCCTCTGTCGAAGCGTCTCATCTGCATGAACATGAAGTTGACGACACTGGGGGATGTCGCGAACATTTTGCGCGACGGCCGTGGCGGCGAGGAGATCGTCCTTTCGGACGAATTGATCGAGGCGGCACGCCGACCCATCGACGCGATGCTCGCGTTCGGCTGAGGACATTTACCTATTTAACGACTGGGTCTTTACACCCTTCGGAAAATGTGCTATGATAATGTGGTTCCCGAATACGGGATCTAAAAGGAGGTTTATACGATGACCAGAGTAACAAAAGATATGTTGATCGGAGATATGCTTAAGATCGATATCACCATCGCGGCGATCCTGATGGCTTCCGGCATGCACTGCGTCGGCTGCCCGGCGTCCCAGGGCGAGACACTCGAGGAGGCATCCCTCGTTCATGGAATGGATGTGGATGAGCTCGTAACGGAGATCAACGAATACCTGGAGAAAAAAGAGCAGCAGCAGGCTGAGGCCGCTGCCGAAGAAAACTAATAAACGCGAGATACTTATATCGCAAAACACGCCGGGATTGGTCCGTAGGAGGGCCGATTTCGGCGTTGCTTTTTGATCCCCTCCGATCAGGTTCACGAACAGTGAAAAACAGACCACTCGTTCAAAGGAGGATTTTTCATCTGTCCGTTCACATGCCCGTCGAAAATCAAAAGCAACGCCTGCCCGGCCCGTTCCTGCAGGCTGCTCCGGCGTGTTTTGTGCATGTGGTGCCTCGCGTAGGTTCCTTCGGCAGCGGAGGGAGAGACTGCCCGGACGAGCTGCTGCTCTTTTGAAGTACAGAGCAAATATGAAAGCAAGAATAATGCCTAAAGCGAGCCTGGAGTGATGGCTTAGGCATAAAACCCCAGAGATGGCCCATGCCGGAAATCAAGAAAAATGACTAAAGTGAGCCTGAAGTAATGGCTTAGGCATAAAACCTCAGAGGTGGCCCATGCTTGAAATCGAGAAAGATGACTAAAGTGAGCCCGAAGGAATGGCTTAGTTATAAAACCCCGGAGATGGCCCATGCTTGAAATCGAGAAAGATGACTAAAGTGAGCCCGAAGGAATGGCTTAGGCATAACCCCCCAGAGATGGCCCATGCTTGAAATCGAGAAAGATGACTAAAGTGAGCCCAAAGGAATGGTTTAGGCATAAAACCCCAGAGAAGGCCCATGCCGGAAATCGAGAAAGATGACTAAAGTGAGCCCAAAGGAATGGTTTAGTCATAAAACCCTGGAGAAGGCCCATGCCGGAAATCGAGAAAGATGACTAAAGCGAGCCTCAAGGAATGGTTTAGTCATAAAACCCCAGAGATGGCCCATGCCAGTAATCAAGAAAAATGACTAAAGCGAGCCTCAAGGAATGGTTTAGTCATATAACCCTGAAGATGGCCCATGCCGGAAATCAAGATAAATGACTAAAGCGAGCCACAAGTAATGGCTTAGTCATAAAAGCACCCGGAAGTCACATTAGAGGAAACAAAAAAGACTAAAAAGGTGACAAAAAGAACCGTCCCCACTGTCACGTTGGAGTGATTGACGTGAGATACGCGGTTGCTTTATAATGGGGAGTGTTTCGGATATAATCCGAAAGATTGAAACGGAGATATCACCATGAAGAAAGAGAGTCGCGGCATTGCGATCAAAGTATGCATCATCGGAGGACTCCTGATCGTTGCATGGATCCTGTCAAAATATGTTTTGAAGCTCTTTGACACGGAGAAAGACAGAGCAGAACTGCAGAAAGCGCTTCAGGCGGCGGATGTCGGCGACTATGTCACGCTCGGTGTTTATGAGCAGGATAATGATGAAAGCAACGGTAAGGAGCCCATCGAGTGGCTGGTCTTGGATAAGCAGGACGACCGTGTTCTGGTGATCAGCCGCTATGCGCTGGATTGGGTGAAGTTCAATGAGTTTGAAGCGAGTGTGACCTGGGAGACCTGCACGCTTCGCGGCTGGCTGAACGATGCGTTTATCCGGGAGGTTTTTGATCCGAACGAGAGTGAGCGGATCTTGAGTACGAAAGTCACGGCAGATATCAACCCGCTGCTTGACACGTCACCGGGCAATGATACGACCGACCGGATCTTTCTGCTCAGTATTTTGGAGGCGGAACGGTACTTTGCATCGGATAGCGAAAGAGCATGTCTTGCGACCGAGTACTGTCATGCGCGTGGATCGTTTCGGGATGCCGACGGCTACTGCTGGTGGTGGCTGCGGACACCCGGGACAGATCGTTATCGGGCATCCTATATCAACCATGAGGGCATGGTTCGCAATGCAGGACATGTTCACGATGCCCTGTACTCCCTGCGACCTGCGATGTGGTTAAGCACAAAACCCTGAGGCAAGTTAAGCATAAAACCCCGGGGCATGCAAGCACACCCCTGAGGTATGCTAAGCACAAACCCTCTGAGGCATGCTAAACACAAAACGCTAAGCACAACCCCTGAGACATAAAAAAGAAAGGCCCGGCACAGCATGTAACTGTGCCGGGCCTTATTCTATGCTCGTTTGGATCTCATCAACGATCCGTTTTTCCTTCTGCCTCGGTCTCGTCGCCCAGGATCCCCATGCGGGAGAAGACCATGTTGTAGCCATCGTTGCCGAAGGAGAGGCTTCGGTTGACGCGGCTGATGGTCGCGGTGGATGCGCCGGTCTCGTTGGAGATGTCGAGGTAAGTGCGATGCTCGCAGAGCATGCGCGCGACGTCGAGACGCTGCGAGATCGACAAAAGCTCGTTGATCGTGCAGACATCCTCGAAGAAATCATAGCATTCCTCCACGGTGTTCAGTGTGAGGATCGCCTTAAATAACTGTTCGACAGTCGGAGTATTCAGTCGCTTATTCATACCAGTGCCTCCTATTTCTCGATGATCCGGATCTCGGAATCAAATATAAACCGGTCGCGGCCGCGCTCTTTTGCGATGTACAGGCGCTGGTCGGCTACCTTAAAGAATTCAACATATGAGCGGCTCGAAAGCTCGGAAGAATGGATGCCGCCGCCGCTGAGCGTGATCTTCAGGTTCGGGCTGCCTTCCGCCTTGAGCTTGCGGACCTCCGTCAAAACATTTTCCAGGCCGGAACGGAATTCCTCCGGCGTGCGGTCTGCATACAGCAGGATGAACTCATCACCGCCGAAGCGGATGATGGCGTCGCCGCGATCCGCGTTTACGGTGGAAGAGAGCAGCCGTGCGACTGCGCGCAGGATATCGTCACCGTTGGAGTGTCCGCCGATATCGTTGATCTGCTTGAAATGATCCAGATCTACGACGGCCAGCGAGTACTCCTTCGTTTCGTCCCGCCACTGTCCGGTCTCGGTGTTCAAAAGATAGGTGTTCAGATAACGCCGTGAGTGGCAGCCCGTCAGGCTGTCTTTATTGGCCAATTCATACAAAAGTTCGTTGGTGAGCTCCATGCGGCTGTGTTCGTATGTATACAGGGCGATCATGGAGGAGACCATCAGGATCATCACAACGGCGGTGATGATACGCAGGCGGTCGATCTGGTTCTGCGGCAGGGACAGGCTCAGTGTCCATGTCAGGTTCTTCATGGAGAAATCATAATCGATCGGGTCGTCGACCTTTCCGTATTTGGACAGAGAGACACGCTCTCCGTCGGAAGTGGTGTACCAGAGGTCATAGTTGACACCCTCGCCGAGCATATCGGAGAGGTGCAGGCTCTTCACCAGATCGTCGATCTCGATGGAGAAACTGATCAGGCCCCAGAGGGAGCCGTCCTTCAACAGGATGGGGTAGCGACCGGCGATGCCTTTGTTGCCCTGCGCCATGTTAAACGGTTCGGTGATGATCATCCGTCCGGTCTTGCAGGCCTCGATGGCCGGCGCGTTGCCGGGGCGGGATTCGTCCATGAAATCGAACGCTTCCATGGCTTCATTGCCCTCCAGGGGGTAGATGTAGGAAACCACACCATTCGGCGCCAAAAGGATGTTTTTCAAAGGAATGGACGCCTCTTCGGTCAGACGGCCACAGATGGAGCGGACCATGGCGTGCTGGAATTCGCGATCCTCAGGGTTTTCGACGATACTGTCGGCCAATGTCTGGACGCGCGAGGTGATCGTCTCGAGTTTTTCCTGGATCGCAGTTGCGCAACCGACGGCATGATAGCGTTCCCGTTCACGGACCAGGCGGCTGTCCTGCGAGAGGACCGTGAAATACAGGATCGAAAAAATAAGGATCGAAAGGATGAAGACGAAGATCGTCGTCCAGGGTTTGACCTTTTTTCCGGAAATCGAATAGTAACTTCTCATTAGTCCTCCATGCTCTCAATACA
>JAFZPG010000095.1 GCA_017550425.1 Lachnospiraceae bacterium
CAGAACACGGCCGCGTCTGCGGTTCAGGTCGCCCATAACATCACCTGCGAAACGATTCGGAACGGTTACGCTGAGGGTGCTGATCGGCTCGAGAAGAACCGGGTTAGCATCCAGAACGCCGCTGCGGAACGCCAGAGTCGCAGCGGTCTTAAATGCCATTTCGGAAGAGTCTACCGGATGGTACTTACCATCGATCAGTGTAGCCTTAACGCCGACTACCGGATAGCCTGCCAGAGGGCCTCTCTGGACGGACTCCTGAATACCCTTCTCAACCGCAGGGAAGAAGTTCTTCGGAACGGCGCCGCCGACAACGCGCTCGGAAAACTCGTACGGTTTATCCAGATCGCCGGAGGGCTCGAATTCCATAACTACGACACCATACTGGCCGTGGCCGCCGGACTGCTTCTTATGAGTACCGGTAACGGTCGTCTTTTTGCGGATGGTCTCGCGGTAAGCTACCTTCGGCTTCGCGAGCTCGATGGAAACCTTATAACGGTCGAGCAACTTGCTGGCAACAACTTCCAGCTGCTGGTCGCCCAGTCCGTAGAGGAGCATCTGGCGGTTCTCTGCGTCATTTACATGACGGAGGGTCAGATCCTCATCCATCAGTTTCGCCAAAGCGCCTGCGATCTTATCTTCATCGCCCTTATTGGTAGCCTTATATGCCTTATATGTGTAAGGGATCGAGATCGGAACATTCTTGTATACTACGCTTGCGCCCTTTTCGGCCAATGTATCGCCGGTCGACAGGCTGTTCATCTTCGCCAAAGCACCGATGTCACCTGCAACGAGACGCTCCACTTCGGTAACTTCCTTACCGCGCATCACGTAGATCTTCGAGATCTTCTCTTCGGTCTCTTTATTGACATTATAAAGAGTCGTGTCGCCGGTCAGCGTACCGGTCATGACTTTGATCAGGGAATACTTTCCGATGAAAGGATCCACCATGGTCTTGAACACCTTAACACTGGGATGCTTCGTGGAGTCATAGTTGACTTCCATGAGGCCGTTGGTCGCCAGATTCGTCATCTGTGCGGTCAGTTTATCCGGAGACGGGAAATACTTCTGGATCGCGAGCAACAGCATCTTCATGCCCTGCGCGTTCACGCCGCTGCCCATCAGCACGGGAACGACATTACCGCTCACAACGTTCTCCTTCAGCGCCTGCGATACTTCTTCATAGGTGAACTCCTCACCGGAGAAATAACGATCCATGAACTCTTCGCTGGTCTCGGCAACCGCCTCCATCAAAGACTCACGCGCTGTGGTCAGGTGCTCCTGCAGATAGTCGGGAATATCACATTCCTCATATTCGTAGCCGTTGGTAAAACGACGGCCTTTCATCTTAACAACGTTTACAAAGCCGACGAACTTCTCGTTCTCACGCATCGGAATGTGGAACGGAGCGACTTTACGTCCGAACTTCTCAGTCAGGGCAATGCTGACCTGACGGAAGCTGGCTTTATCATCGTCCATAGCCGTTACGAAGAACATTCTCGGGAGCTGATATTTCTCGCAGTAATCCCATGCCTTCTCCGTTCCGACCTGAACGCCGGATTTCGCATTGACAACGATAATGGCTGCGTCTGCGGCGGAAAGCGCCTCTTCTACCTCACCGGCAAAATCAAAGTATCCCGGAGTATCCAGGAAATTGATCTTGGTATCTTCATATTCGATCGGGATCAGGGACGTTCCGATGGAGAACAGTCTCTTCTGCTCTTCCTTATCGAAATCGCTGATCGTGGAGCCATCCTCCACGCGGCCCTGACGCTTAACAACGCCGGTAACGTAAGCCATCGCTTCCATCATCGTCGTCTTACCGACCCCGCCATGGCCTAATACAACTACATTGCGGATCTGACTCGTCTCGTACTGCTTCATGTTGTTTACCTCCGTATTCTCTTTTGCGAAACCTTTTCACAGATAGCATCTCCCAAACGCATTTCGCTCTCGTCCGGGTCACTTCAAACATCTGCTACCATTTTACTAAAAGAGGCGGAAAATGTCAAGAAAAAGATAAAGGCCGCGTCCCGAAATCCTTCGGGACGACAGCCTTTCTGTCACTCTTCGATCTGAGCTGCGATCACCTGCTGCATATCGTACAGGCCGGGCTCTTTATCATACAAATATTTTGCTGCGGAAACCGCGCCTTTTGCGAAGATCGATTTGGAATAAGCGGTATGCTTAAACTCGATGACTTCGTCCAGACCGGCAAACACGATCTCGTGTTCACCCACGATACTTCCGCCGCGGACGGCGCTGATGCCGAGTTCTTTTTTCTCACGTTTCTGCCGAACCTGCGAACGGTCAAATACGTATTCCAATTTATGATCCAAAGCATCATTGATGCTGTCGGCGAGCGCGAGCGCAGTGCCGCTCGGCGCATCCAGCTTCTGGTTGTGGTGACGTTCCACGATCTCGATATCGAAACCGCTGTCCGACAGGACGACCGCTGCCTTCTTCAACATCTGAAGGAGAAGGTTGATGCCCAGGGACATATTGGCCGAACGAAGGATCGCTACGCTCTTCGATGCCTCGCCTACCCGCGCGATCTGCTCGGGAGACAGGCCCGTCGTACACAGAACGACCGGGACTTTTTTCGCCAATGCGTAGTCTAAAAGGTCATCGACTGCCTTTGCGGATGCGAAGTCGATGATGACATCGGCATCGACCGTGCAGTCTTTGATCGAAGGGAATACGGGATAGGGATTCGACACGCCGTCGTACGGATCGACGCCGGCTACCACTTCCATGTTCGGCTCGTCTTTCGAGATGATGCCGTCCAAAACGCGGCCCATCTTACCGTTGCAACCATGTAAGATCACACGTACCATCAATCGATCACTCCCATCTTAACCAGTTCTTTACGCAGAACTTCGAGGTGCTCCGGCTCCATGTCCGTGAGCGGGCGGCGGCAGTGGCCGCTGTTATATCCGAGCAGGCGCATCGCATCCTTTACGGGGATGGGGTTCACCTCGCTGAACAGTGCCAGAATGAGCGGGATCGCATCGATCTGCATCTTCGTTGCTTTAGCGGTATCTCCGTCAAAGTATGCCTGGCACATATCGTGTGTGTACTGCGGCATAACGTTCGACAGTACGGAGATAACGCCCTTTCCGCCCAGTGCGAGCAAAGGAACGATCTGGTCGTCATTGCCCGAGTAAACATCGAGGCAACCGTCTGCCATGCTGATCAGGGTCGCGATCTGCTTGAAGTCGCCGCTGGCTTCCTTCACCGCTACGATGTTCTCGACTTCTCTCGCGAGCTTAACGATGGTCGCCGGGGTGATGTTCACGCCCGTACGTCCGGGAATATTGTAAAGAATGATGGGCAGTTTTACACTGTGTGCGATGGCAGCAAAGTGCTCATACAGGCCCTTCTGAGTCGCCTTATTGTAGTAAGGGGAAACGAGCAGCAGTGCGTCTGCGCCTGCCTTCTCTGCTTCCTGCGACAGGTAGATCGCGGTCTCGGTGCAGTTCGAACCGGTTCCGGCGATGACCGGGATGCGGCCAGCAACCTGCTTAACCGCAAAGCGGATGCAGTCGAGATGCTCTTCGTGGGTCAGCGTGGACGCCTCACCTGTGGTCCCGCAGACAATGATCGCGTCCGTGTGGTTTGCGATCTGGTCCTCGATGATCTGGGCGAAAACTTCGTAGTTAACGGAAAGATCCTCGTTGAATGGTGTAACGATGGCTACACCGGCTCCTGTGAAAATTGACATTTTGTACCTCCTTTTACGATACGTTCACGGGCTTTTTGCAAGTCCGGGTGAAAGGAAGGTTCGTTGCTAAAAAAACGGAGCTGACCGATCGGTCAGCTCCTTCTATGTGTCTGCGCGGATAATTCTATTCCAGGATCACACATAATCAAGCAGCGCCCCATCCGTCTTTGGATGACAGTCATAAAGCTCTTCGCCTCATGCCCAGGACTGTGACTCGCGGTATCCTCACATCCTTCGGCGCGTTTGCCTTTTGCGAACCCTCGTCTGCGCCGCCGCATCCGATCCGCTACTCTTCATTCGCGCAACCTCTACTTTCATTGGTTCAACGTCTCGCAGGTATCTGCTTCAACGTTAGATGTATTATAGTGCGGCGGTCCCGGCTTGTCAACCCCCATTTTAAAAAAACTGCCACCGGGGACGGTTCTCTTTGGCACATTTTCCAAATTTACTATACGTGGCATGGGCAGTCGAATATCGTAACCGTTCCTGAGGCAGTTCACTGCGCTGCGAAAAACATGCCGCTCACCTTACTGCCGGATTTGAAGGTACCGCTTCGATTTCGGCCGTTTTCTTGATAGCGCCAGGCTCCCGCCTGACGCGAAAACGGCCTCAACTTGCTAAAAATCGGCCTCGGAGACCGATTTTTCCCTTCATCCGGCAGCTCGTTCGCGGTGTTTTTCAGCAGCTCGATCAATGCTCAGTCACAGTTACGATATTCTCGGCCCCGCCACATATACAATAGCGAAATGCGCCAAAAAGCCGACCCGCTGTACAGTTCTAAAACAAACATGAGTTTAGGTATCAAGACCGTTGTAAGCCGGCTAACGCCGTCCCCAACGGCCAATGAAACAAATCTAACCATCCTCCCCTATGAAGCTTTCTCTTCCTCGCCCCCGGTGTTCCAAAGGGGATGGTTCTCTTTGGCACTTTCACTGTGTAGAGGAAGGCTGGGGCCCGGAGCTTCGGGAAATGCGATCGTGACCGAGCATTGATCGAGCGGATGAAAAACACCACAGGCGAGAAGACGGACGAGGGGAGAAAAGCGATTTCCGAGATCGCTTTTCGCGCGAGGAGAGTGAGTTTTCATCAAGAAAACTCATCTCTCTCGAAGCGGGCCCCCTCAGGGCCGTATTCGAGCTGTGGTATCGTTTTTCGCCGCGCAGTGAACTGTCTCGGGAGCAATCGCATTTCCCGAGGAAACCCTCCGGGTCCGGGGCCGCTGCACACAAAAAATGTGCCAAAGGGAACCGTCCCCTTTGGCACATATCTCAGGCTTTTTTGAATCCGGCGCGTTTGCGCATGATCGGATCCAGGATCTTTTTACGGATACGGAGCGACTTCGGCGTAACCTCCAGGTATTCGTCGGTGTCGATGAACTCAAGGCACTGCTCGAGGCTCATGACCTTCGGGGTGATCAGGCGGAGTGCCTCATCGGCCGCAGAAGAACGGGTGTTGGTCAGCTGCTTCTTCTTGCAGACATTGACCTCAACATCCTCAGGCTTACCGTTCTGGCCAATGACCATGCCGGCATAAACCTTCTCGCCTGCTCCGATGAAGAGCGTGCCACGCTCCTGCGCGTTAAAGAGGCCGTAGGTGACTGCCTCGCCGGTCTCGAACGCGATGAGGGAGCCCTGCTTACGGTAGCTGATGTCGCCGGCCCACAGGTCGTATCCGTCAAACACGGTGTTCAGGATACCGTTACCCTTTGTGTCGGTCATGAACTCGCCGCGGTAGCCGATCAGGCCACGGGCGGGAATGCGGAACTCCAGACGTGTGTAGCCGCTGTTATTCGCGGTGGACATGCCCTGCAGTTCGCCCTTACGGGAGCTGAGTTTCTGGATGACATTTCCGGAAAATTCATCCGGGACGTCGACATAGGCCAGTTCCATGGGTTCGAGCAGGCGGTTCCGTTCATCTGTGCGGGTCAGGACCTGCGCCTTACTTACGGCAAATTCATAGCCCTCACGGCGCATATTTTCGATCAAAACGGACAGGTGGAGCTCGCCGCGGCCGGAAACCTTAAAGGTGTCGGTCGAATCGGTCTCCTCCACGCGCAGGCTGACGTCGGTATTCAGCTCGCGGAACAGGCGCTCACGCAGATGGCGGGAAGTAACAAACTTACCCTCCTGACCGGCGAACGGACTGTCATTGACCACGAAATCCATGGACAATGTCGGTTCGGAGATCTTCTGGAACGGGATGGGCTCCATGCCCTCTTCCGCGCACAAGGTATCACCGATGTGGATCTCGGTGATACCGGAGATCGCCACGATGGCGCCGTATTTTGCTTCATTGACTTCGACTTTATTCAGACCGTCGAATTCATACAGACGGCTGATCTTTACACGCTGCTTTTTCGACAGGTCGTGCGCATTGACCAGGAACATATCCTGGTTCACACGCAGGGTGCCGTCTTCGATCTTGCCGATGCCGATACGGCCGACGTACTCATTGTAGTCGATCGTGCTGATGAGGATGCGGCCGGGAACGTCCGGATCGCCTTCGGGCGCCGGGATACTCTCGACGATGGTCTCTAAGAGCGGGATCATGTTCTCCTGCGGGTCGTCGAGGTTGCGAACGGCAAAACCGGCCTTCGCGGATGCATAGATGAACGGGCAGTCGAGCTGCTTATCATTCGCATTCAGTTCGAGCAGAAGTTCGAGCACCTCGTCGATGACCTCTGCGGGGCGCGCCTCGGGGCGGTCGATCTTGTTGATGCAGACGATCAGAGA
>JAFZPG010000096.1 GCA_017550425.1 Lachnospiraceae bacterium
CATCATCGGTCAGCTCGTACTGCTCTGCCTGGACCGCGGCATTTCCCTCGACGAGCTTCCGCTCGCCGACTACCAGGCCATCTGCCCCGTCTTCAAGGAAGACATCTACGAGGCCATCAGCCTCGCGACCTGTGTTGAGAAACGTATCACTCTCGGCGCGCCCGGCCCGGCGGTGATGGAGGAAGTACTTAAGAAACATAAAGAATATCTTGGACTGTAAGATTACTCAGTCACAAAAAGAAACGGGGATGCCTGCGGCATCCCCGTTTCTTTTTATATCCGGGACTGTATTACATATCCCGTGTATTATAACTTTGAAAGATCAAATAATAGATCAATGTAAATAAGCCAAAGCACATGATGGCGGCGATCCAGGCCGGATACTCAAATGCGGCTACGGAATACCTCTCTTTATGCGTGGCCATATCCAACCCAAAGATCAGAGCAGCCACTCCCACGATCAGGACATATCGTACGATCGTCCTCGTTCTCTCCTTCTCGATCCGGGTGTTGTACAGAATATGGATCAATGCTGTGACCCCCGCCACCACAAGATACTTCAAACAGCCATCCAAAAGCGGATCCGTATGGTCACCGAGTATTACATAGATGCAGAGCATGGTGATAGAACCGAACAATACGATATTGGCGATCAGAAGAAGAAAATCAAACACGGCATATCGCACCGGAGTTAACGGCAGCACATACAAATATCTCCTCCAACCGCTTTCGATGTCCATGTTTCGGACCCCGTAGTTCATCCCACCGGCGATCGCTCCCACTAACAGAAAGGCTATAAAGGATATCGTCTCCCCATTCGCATACAGGACCGGCGACAACAGAAACATCACCAGAATCAGTCGGATGATGAATTTTTTGCGTGCCAGTTTCATTTTCTGATGGAATAATGCACGATAATTGTTCATTTTTATCCATTCCTTTCTCTACGACCGGTCATTTCCCACGAAATGACCTTCATGCTAATCCGCCCTGGTCTCATAGGCTTTCAACATGGCATAGTAATACAGGCCACAAGCCGCTGGTACGAGCACCAAAAACAGCAAGAACGTCTGGATCGTAGATAATCTGAAGATCGATTCTTCGAGCGGCATACCATCCGCTGTGGGGCGCAGTGAGAACACGATGAGAACGACTGGAATTACTTTCCACAGGATCATCAGCAGCATATAAGACAGTTTCTCCTTCGATAACCAGTATGCATCCAGAGACACCAGCGCCTCTATGCCGATCGCTATGAGAAATCCCAGAAAAAACACATTCAGCATGAAGATCAGAATTATGATCTCCAGATGAAGGGATGCATACACTGAGTAAATCGCGATGCCGCCCAAATAAAATATGCTGTCTTCCAGTTTCAAAGTCAGTTTTACCTTCGCCTGATCCTTTGCAGTCACGGGCAATGCATAACTCCACCCGGACTCTTTCCCCTCCTTTGGCTTCGAGTAGGGAGCCGCTGTCAAAGCTCCCCCCGCTATCCCCAGCCAGGAGATGAAGAAGAAAAGGATCGCACTGAAACTGCTGATATGTCTCCAGGATAGAAGGTCCCAGTCACAACTCTGATTGATCCCGGTGATCAATACCAGATAGATCGCCAACATGATCAGGAAGCCTATGTGGCGCTTTGTCCTCTCCGGTTTCGTCAAGAGTTTTTCCTTATAACGTAGTGAGTTTACCGCTTTCATCCGCTCTCTCCTTTCTGAATCGCTCAACATAGAATACCATGATGTCTTCCAGGTTCACGCGGTCAATGATCGCCTCCGGCATCACATTTGCCGCCTTTTCACGATCCTTCACCATGACCTCGACTCCGAATCGGTTCGTCCGAACGCTGATGATATCTTCCGGATCCAGGCGGTTCAGGTCTTCCTGCGCACATTTGATCAGGCCGTGCTGTTCCAACAAAGTGTCGACCCTCTCGGAAAAAAGAATGCTTCCGTGGTCGATCAGCGTCACCATGTCGGCGATCTTATCCAGTTCGGAGGTTATGTGCGTGGACATCAGGATCGAATGCTCTCCGTCCTCCATATATTTCAATAAGATCTGCAGCACTTCTTCACGCACTACCGGATCCAGGCCGGCCGTAGGTTCATCTAAGATCAGCAACTCCGCATTATGTGATAGCGCACAAGCGAGCTGTAGCTTCATTTTCAGGCCTTTGGAATACGCGGCGATCTTTTGGTCTTCGCGGATCTCAAAGTACTGTAAATAGCTGTAAAAGGTGTCTTTATTCCATTCCGGATAGATTCCACCGAAGATCACATTCAAATCCCGGGCTGTCAGACTACCGTGGAACGGGGTCTCATCAAATACGACTGCGATTCGTTTTTTTATCTCGATCTCGTTTTCAAAAAAATCCTGATCAAACATGCGGACCTCGCCGCTTTTGATATTCGTAATGTGTAAAATGCTCCGAAGTGTGGTGGTCTTACCCGCTCCGTTCTGCCCGATAAAGCCCATGATACAACCTTTCGGAACCGTAAAACTCACCTGGTTCAGACAGAAAGCCGGATAGCTTTTGGTGATCTCTTTTACCTCGATCGCGTTTTCATATCTTTCCATTTCATTCTCCTCCGTTCACCAGATCGAGCAGTTCGTGCAGTTCCTCCATCGTCAATCCGGCTTTTCGCGCCGTGTCCCCTGCCTCCATGAGTAGGGCCTCTACACGTTTGATCTGTTCTTCGCGAAACAATTCCAAATTCTGCCCTTTTACAAAGGAGCCTCTGCCGGTGTAGCTTTCGATAAAGCCGTCGCGCTCCAGCTCCTCATAGGCCCGCTTCGTCGTCATAAAACTGATCCGCAGTTGCGTCGCCAACACGCGCATCGAGGGCAATGCCTCTCCTTCTTTGAGTTCCCCCGAAAGGATCTGCGTCTTGATCTGTTCTACGATCTGCAGGTAGATCGGATCTCCGTTCGTATTGCTTATGTTGATATTCATAGTACTCTCACTTTCGATATCTGAAGAAAACCGTTTTCTACATCCAAATGCTACGATTGTATAACTACTATATATACAATTATAACGGTACATTTTCCCCTTGTCAATAGGTTTGAAAAAAATTTTTTTGCTTTCCGGATACAACAAACCGGAGGCATCCGATCCGATGCCTCCGTTTGTATTTATTGATCTTTTCTTTTTTCACGGACATCGACGATCACATATTCCGAATATGTGCAGGTCTTGAAAATGATCTCCCAGTCGGAGATGCCCGATGTAACGATAAAGTCTGTGTTGTTTCTCTTTTCGTGTCCATAGACGCGATCATCCGCGTGGAACAGCGCTTCCAGGATATTCGCAGGGAACACCTGTCCGCCGTGGGTATGACCGGACAGGACCAGGTCCACGCCCGCTGCCGCCTGGGCATCGTAGTCATGCGGCTGATGATCGATCACGATCATGTACTTCGACGTATCCAGTCCGGAGATCAACGCCTCCATCGACGCTCTGCCGCCACCCCGCTGCTGCTCCGAGCGGTCTTTTCTTCCGATCACGTAGAAACGACCATCGATCAGCATCGCTTCGTCATGCAACACGTGCACGCCGTTTTTCTCAAGTTCGGCGATCACGTCGTTTCCCGAATAGCCGCGGCTATTCATATAGCCCTTATCATGATTTCCGAACGATACATACACGCCATACTTGGTTTTGACATTTCCCAGCGCCTCGCAGCTCCGGATCATATCTTCCTTCGTCGTGCTGTCATCCACGAAGTCTCCGGCCACGACCAGAATATCCGGCTCCACATTTTCGATCTCCTTCAGATGCTCGGCAAATCCATCGCCATCAAAGGTAGTCCCCACATGCGAGTCGGCGATCATCGCCACCCGGATGTGTCCGACTTCCTTATCGGTCGCGACGTCGTACTTGGTCTCGAATACGTGGTGATCCAGATACGCGCCGATGCACAGATAGACCGCGGTAAAAACGATGGCGATCGCGCCCGCGTAATACCGTTTCGGCGCCTTACCGCGCTTTTTGCGGACAATGCTGTTCACCAGGTCGGCCAGCAGCCAGAACACGATCAGGTGCAGGAAGACGATCACCGCGTTCATAGCCTTGATCGTCAGAACCAGCACCGCCATGAGCGCTGCCATTATCAGCAGGCTGATGAGCACGGCCCAACGCTTCTTATCCTGCGCCAGCTTCTTGATGAAACCGAATTTTGACATCTTAAACGCTGCGGCTACGGCTGCGATCATGCCGCCGATATAGATCCCCCCAAATAATAATATCCAGCCCATAACCCCCCTATTCTTTCACGCGCAGGATGTCGCCTGCGGCCGCCGGCTCGGACAATGTCACGCGGAGCGCCTGCAACGGATGCGGCGCGCTCTCCATCTCCTCCCCGGTCTCGATATTCACGATACGAAGCACCTTCACGGGAACGTTCTCGAACGAAGGCTTCATGATCTCGATCTCGTCGCCCACGCAGAATTTGTTTCTCTGGGTAATGCGGACCGTGCGCTCAGCTTCGTCCGCCTCCTCGATCACGCCGAGGTAGGTGTAGTTGTGCACGTAGGTGTTGTTGTCGTAGATCTGCGTGTTCGAATCCGGCTTTCCGAAGAAGAAACCGGTCGTATATTCACGATAGGTGCATTTGCCGATCTCCTCACGGTAGAGCGGCAGATTCTTTTTATACAGTTCCGGATCGGCGAGATAATCGTCGATCGCCTTGCGGTAGGTCCGCGCGACGGTAGCAACATACAGCGCCGTCTTCATGCGCCCTTCGATCTTAAACGAGTCGATACCCGCCTCGATCAGCTCCGGGATATGCTCGACCATACACAGGTCCTTGGAATTGAAGATGTAGGTGCCGCGTTCATTTTCCTCGACAGGAAAATACTCGCCGGGCCGCTTCTCTTCCATCAGCGTGTACTTCCAACGGCACGGATGGGTGCAGGCGCCCTGGTTGGCGTCGCGCCCCGTCAGGAAGGCCGACAGCAGGCAGCGTCCCGAGTAGGAAATGCACATGGCGCCGTGAACGAAGGTCTCGATCTCCATGTCCTCCGGGATCTGCGCGCGCATCTGCGCGATCTCGGCGAGCGAAAGCTCGCGCGCCGTCACGATACGCTTCGCGCCCTGCTTATACCAGAACTGTGCCGTCGCATAGTTCGTGTTGTTCGCCTGGGTGGAAATGTGGATGTCCGTGTCCGGCATCACACGCTTCGCGATCTCAAAGATACCGGGATCCGAGATGATGAGAGCATCCACGTCGCCGGCCTTTTTGAGTTCGTTGAAGTATTCTTCCGCCTCGGCAATGTCGTTGTTGTGCGCCAGGATATTGGCCGTAACGTAGAATTTCACGCCGTGCGCATGCGCATAACGGATCCCTTCGGCCATGTCCTCCATGGAGAAATTCTTCGCCTTCGCCCGCAGGCTGAAGGCCTCACCTCCCACATAGACGGCATCCGCGCCGAAGTTCACTGCGCTGTATAACACCTCCAGGCTTCCCGCCGGGATCAGCAATTCCACGTTACGTCTCATATTACGCTCCAAATCCTCGTAAACGGGCCAAATCCGCCCTTTTGATCAATCTGTGTAACCAAAGCCGAGGATGGTGAAATCCTTATCCTCGTCGCCCTGAGCGGGCGCTACGGTGATCTCGTAGTCCGCGCGCTCCCGCCCTTCGGCCAGAAGTTTTACATTACAATGGGTCCAGTTGTTGCGATGCGGGTCAGCGATGAAGACCTCCTGCCCATTGACACTGACCGACGCGCGGCCGGTCGTTGCGTTTCCGCTGTCTTTGAAGATCAGGAAGACCGAACGCGCCGATAGTTTCAGCACGAACGGTGCCGTGCCTGCGCCCAAAGGCCGCTTCCAGTTCGCGGCAAATTCGGGACTCGGGATGACATCCAGATCACGTTCTACGCACTGGAGCTCCGGGTCCGTCTCGGTAAATGAACCCACATCCACGCACACGCCGTCCGGGTACGAAGCCGCGCGCTCGATCAGTTTGATGCCGTCGAACGTCGGTCCGCAGCAAGGGTAGGCTGCGGCCTTCGCATAATCCGATGCGTGGGAAGCATCGCTGCGTGAAAAACCATTCAGAGATGCGTCCGCGAGGACTACATCAAACAGGTTCAGCAAGCAGTCGCTCATCACGGTGTGCCCCATGTTCGTCGGATGGAAGGTATCGTAGAAATACTGGCGTTTCGAGATCACTCTTCCTTCGTTTTGGGGAAATGCGAACTGCGGAACGACCGCGTTTTTCACGCTCACCATCGGAACCCCGTATTCGGTTCCGATCGGGATCAGGCGGTCCTGCAGGTTTTCATTGTTCGCAAAAACTGAGAACAGAAGGATGACCGCCGGATGGTTGTCGGCGGAAAGCGCCGTACGGAGCAGACTTTCGAAGCAGCGACCGCGCGTCTCGTCGTCGTAGTCATTGACCGCGAACTCGATGAACACGATGTCCGGCTTCCGCTCGCCGAAGAGGCAGATCTCCTTCGTATAACGCATCAGGCCGAACTCCGAAGAAGTGCCGCCCGCGCCCGCCTTCACGTAAGTGAAACGGGACGGATCGCCCAGGCGCTCGGTGATGCCTTGAAATGACTGATATGCATAGCAGTTGGTGTTGATGGGCTTCGCGCCCGCGCCCTGCGTGATGGAACCTCCGATATAGGCAATGGTCATGGGCTCGCCCGCCTTCGCACGCTCGATCGCGCGGCGTAAGCGTCCGTCGGTTCCCGCAGATACCAGACTGCGACGGATCATGGACTTATAAGCCTCGCTCTCCCGCTCCACCTTCGCATCGCGCTCACCGGACGGTACGTCCAGAGCATCATCCACGAAGAGGCGGACATTGACCTCCGCCAGCTGGCCGGGGCGCTGCAGGATAAATGTGATGTTTCCGATCACGTCGTCCTCTTCGTCCCACTGCACCTGATCGAACATGTAGATAAACTCGCCGCCGTCGGCCGGAACATCAAAGCGAAGCGTCGTTCCGCGACCGTAACGGTCATGCTTTCCGTAATGCTTCCAGAGCACGGGCACGGTCTTCAGGCCCGGATCGTCCGGCGCCGAGATCGACACGCCGAGACCTTTGATCAGCTTGTGAAAACCATCGGTGCTCTGCAGATCCACCATGCGGTTGCACAGTGCGAAATCGGAGATGCCTCCGATGATCCCAAGCTTACCCTGGAGACGTCCGGAGTCCAGGTAGATCTCCTGGCTGCACGTTCCGTCCTGTCTCTGCGTCGCTTCGATCAGCGTATCCATCAGGATGTAGACGCCCTTGCGGTCCACCGCGTCCTTCGGCGCGTTAACTGAAAATTCACTCATGGTTTTTTCCTCTCTTTGCGTGCACGCTACGGCACGCCCTTCTGCTTAGTTTTTCCGCCTCTCCCGCCGATCGGCTCTTTCCGCGGAAGACGCGTTATATTATGAGGCCTGAGCCGGCACTGCCGGCAGGTGCTCCTTTGTCGAATAATAGATCAACTGATCCACGATCGTCTGGTAGACGATGGAGCAGTCGCTGCGGCGGATCAGTCCGAAGATCTCGCCGCTTCCGGAGAAGATATGATTGTCCCACCAGATGGCAGTCATGCCGTAGTTACGCGCCGCTGCCACATAGTAAGCGGCAAATTCTTCGCGGGCGCGGTCGTTGTTGTTCTTCAGGCGCGCGCCGAACTCACCGATCACGACGCCGACACCCTTGGAAACATATTTCGCATAGATCGCCTTCAAAAACGAGTCGATGTCTTTGCGGTCCGCCGCCTTATTGATCGTGAATTTCTCGGTGTACTGGCTTTCATTCGTGCCCGCCAGTGCGAAATAATACGGGCGGTAAGCATGCACGGACAGCAGGATCCGGTTTTCCTTCGTCGCCTGATCGTCTGTGGGCAGAGCGAACGACGCCGGAGTTGCAAAATCCGGCGAAGCGCAATATCCCGGGCACATGATATACCGGCTGCGGTTCGCCTCACTGCCCTGGGCACGGATCGTATCCACGATGGTCTGGTTAAGCTGGTTCACGCAGTCGATGCACTCCTTGCCCTCGGTGCTGGCGGCTGCGACCCACCACTCGTAGGAGGTCCCGACCTGGCGCGGCTCGTTCATCGTCTCGAACACCAGGCGCTCGTCATAATCGGCAAATGCCTCCGCCACCTGTGACCAGATCGCGGTCACGTATTTTTTGGACGTCTCCAGTTCGTCATACGACGGGTAGAGATACAGTCCCTTATCGTTCTTATCGTTATCATGATGGATGTTGATGATGACATACAATCCGGCATCCAGCGACCAGTCCACGACCTCTTTCACGCGGTTTAACCACGCTTCGTCGATCTTCATCGTCTCCGCATCGACATGACCATGCCATGAAACCGGGATACGTATGGTCCGAAAGCCCGCGTCATACACGGTCCGGATGAGTTTCTGCGTCGTCTTCACGCCGACCCACGCGGTCTCCAGATTCAGGCCCGTCGCACCTGTGTGCGCGTCAAAAGTATTGCCCAGGTTCCAGCCGATCTGCAAGTTCTCCACGAAGCGGATCGCCTCGGTATCCGGGATGTTCACCTCGGGAAATGCTTCCAGCGAGATGATCTCGCCCGGCTGCGTCACGGGATCCGTGGCTGCTTCCGTCGTAGGCGCCTGCGTGGGCGCTGCCGTCGGAGCCTGCGTAGGCGCTGCCGTCGGAGCCTGCGTAGGCGCTGCTGTCGGCGACTCCGTGGTCGACTGCGTATCCGATCCGGTAGTCGCTGCCTCCGTCGTCTTCACCTCTTGCGTCGCTGTAGTCTCATCTCCCGTAGAAGTCGCCGGCCCCGAAGGTCCTCCACACGCAGTCAATGAACCGACACAAAGCACACCTGCCAGAAGCAGGCTTCCCAGTTTTTGCATTCTTCTTTTTTCATTCGTTTTTCTCTTCATAGTCTCTCCAAGCGTATATTTCTTTCTATCCGGGTCACACATGCCCCTGCAACGCGTTTATAAGCGATTTAGCGGCCTTTTCCTGCGTCACTGCAGTTACTGTTAATTATACCCTTGAATCCTCCCATTAGCAATGTTTTTTCCTGTATATTTCCATGCAAAACATAAAGCACAGGCACCGTTTTTATTCGCAAGTAATGCCGCTATGGTTCCGCCATGCTTCTTGTTCTTCCGCTCCCGCTGCCCCGAGGTTGTCATGTGGCGGTCCCGGGACTTAAAACGAAGCTAAATGCGCCGGGGCGGGCTCTCTGATGTTTGCGATTGCAAGGCGGGTATTGATCGAGCTGTAGAAAAACACCTCGAAGGAAAAGAAGAATCAGGGTCAAAAACCGATTTTCCGAAATCGGTTTTTGCGAGTCGCCGAGGGCGTTTTCGCGCCGGGCGGTAGCCGGCGCTATCAGGAAAACGGCCGACATCGACTCGGTGCCCGCAATTCTTCTTTGAA
>JAFZPG010000097.1 GCA_017550425.1 Lachnospiraceae bacterium
CTGCTTAGATCGTGCAGTTGACGGGACTTGAACCCGTACCCAAGTACATGGACATGAACCTGAATCATGCGCGTATGCCAATTCCGCCACAACTGCAACTGTTATTTAAAAAAACAGTGCGGGAAAAGGGACTTGAACCCTCACGATAATACTATCACTAGATCCTTAGTCTAGCCTGTCTGCCAATTCCAGCATCCCCGCACGTTATTTGATTTTGGCGCGCTTCGGACGGGCCGACCGCGTCAACGAAATGCATTATAGCACATGGACGGGAGGAATGCAAGCACTTTTTTTAATTTTTTCACGTCGGTTTCGGAAGCGGTTCGGGCTTGCGTCCGGCGACATAATTCTTTACGTTTGACCGAACTTATGATACAATATATTTTGAGTACAGATGCCCTTAAAACGGGATCGTTTCTGTGCACCAATTTGGATCATAGGAGAGCCGTTGCCCATGAAGAACAGGAACACAGCCAAACGTAGGCCGGTCCTGCGGATCTTGTATTTGCAGGTCTTGTTGGCATGCATTTGCCTGGGGCTGTTTTCCTGTAAAAAAACGAATCCCGGAGAGACGAGCGGGGAGAGCGTTCCGGTTACCGCGGAAGTATCCTCGGAAGGTGCTTCTTCTGCTTCAAACTTGGAGCCTTCTTCAGCGGTCCCGACTACGTCAAAACTTACGGAGGCACCGACTACGGCAAAGCCGACCGAAGTGCCGACGACAGCGAAACCAACCGAAGCGCCGACCACGGCGAAACCTACGGAAGCGCCGACCACGGCCAGACCCTCGGAAGCTCCTACGACAGAGCCGACCGTTCCGCCGACGACCGAGACTCCGAAGAGCTGGCCGGACGGAACGCTTCGCGCATATATAAAGAACTACAGAGAAAAGCCACTGACTTCTTATGAGGCGGAATTGAAGATCAATAAAGAAGGACTGCGGTCCATTCTGTCCGGCGTTTTGTCGGAGAGTGCCCTGGATAAGGTGCTCGGCATCCTTTCGGACGATTCTGCCGCTGTCCGGATGACGGGAAAACTCCCCGATCCGGCCGTCAATGAAAACCTACGGGCCTTTGATGGTACGATTTCGATCAAGATCAGCCGTTTCGGCCTCAGTACGAACCTGGAAGTATTTAAATGGGAGTTTCGCAATAACCGCTATGCGACCCTGGATTATTCCGGTCTGATGCGGCTTTTATCCCTGGCCTTTCTGGGAGATGAAAAACGCGATGCGTATCTGAAAGAGAAGTTTGGGGATGCGATCCTGCCGTATCTGGAGCAGCCCTACGAACTGAAGGCGGATCTCGGACCCGATCCTTTCCGAAATACATTGGCCGCGGCAGAAGAAGTCTGGGAGCGCGAGGAATACTTCCTGCTCGAGATCTTCGATAAGACACGGTATCCCGCACGGACATTTGCCGATGGGGAACTGACCGTGAACCTGAATAAAGACACGTTGTATCTGTTTATCGAAAGCTTCGCGACGTGGGCAGAAGAACAGGATATGTATCGCCTGGCTGAAGAGAGGATCCGCCTGGATGAAGCACTGGCGGAGGATATCGCCGCATGGAAGGAAAATGACAGTTCCGATATGCTCGCGCAGCTTTGGGGCTCTTTCGTGCAGACCGAGGAAAAACAGAGTGTACAGAAGACGGGACAGGCCTGGGCGGCGGTCCTAAAAGAAGCAAAACAGGAGATACAGACAGATTCTGCGGCAGCGCGGGTGGTGTTTAATGCATTTGCCGAGCGGCTGGGACTCCCTGAACTGGAGATCGATTTTTTCACGGACCGGATCGAGGTACGCGGACAGGCAGAGCAGGGCAGCCTGAGTTTGACGATGCGAAGATAGACGCTATTCGGGATAGTGTGCATGTATAAATATAGGAGGTACAAGATGGATATTTGGAGAATACTGGGACTCGAAGGAAAGACAGAAGACAAAGACGTGATCCAGGAAGCCTATATGGAGCGTCTGATGCATGTCAATCCGGAAGACGATCCGGAAGGTTTCCAGCAACTGCGGTCGGCGTTCGAGGAGGCTATGAAGATCGCCGACGGCCGCGGTAAAGACGAAGAGGAAGAGAAGTTTGACGATTCCGAGGAAGGCCGATTCATGCAGGAAGTGGATGCGGTCTACAAAGACTTTCAGAAGAGGATCGATCCCGAAGTCTGGAAGGAACTGTTGAATCGTGACGTGGTCGTCCGCCTGGATATGAAGGACACGATCTGCGAGAAGGTGCTTTCGTATCTGATGCGCCATTATCTGGTGCCGCATAATGTTTGGGGCGTGATCGTCGATACGTTTTCCATCAGCGAGAACATTGATGAACTGGCCGAGCATTTTCCCAGGGATTTCCTGGACTATGCAGTTAATAATGCCCTGTACGATGATATGCTCGATTACACGAAGTTTGAAGAAGTCGGAGACTATCCGTATGACCAATATATTGACCTCGCGCTTTCGATCCACCGCACGCTCAACGGTCCGGATTTTGAAGGCTTGCAGCCCAGATTTGACGAACTGTTTTCGCTGGGGCTCACGCATCCTTTCGGTCTGATCGAGCATGTGCGCTTCCTGGTGATGAAAAAAGATTTTGATATGGCGAAGTTTGAGGCCGGGCCGATCATCGAGGAATATGAAGACCTGGCCATGGCCAGGATCATGATGGCCGAGATCTCGGCGCGCACCGAAGATTACGTGACAGCGCAGGAGTGGTATGAGAAGACACTGGAGATCGCTCCGGAATCTTATAATGCGAAACTGGGCATTGCGGAGTGCATCATGCGTGAAGGCGACTATGCCGAGGCGAAGAAACGTTTCAAGGATCTGCTCGGCATTAACCGTTTTGACACCTATGTTCATTCGCTGCTGACCCAGTGCAATGAGAAGATGATCGACGAGATGCGCTCAAAGTACGAGGAGGATCCGGGCGATACCTCGAACGCGATCGAACTGGTATGGAGCTTGTATCAGAACTATATGTTTGATGACGCGCTCCGGGTCCTGGAGAGCATGCCGGTGCCGACGGACGCGACCATCATGGATTATCACTACCTGTACGGACGCGTGCTCCTGCAGCAGGATAAGTATGCGGAAGCGAAGGAAAATTTCCTCGCATGGATCAGCGATTACGAGGTACATAAGGACGACGACGCCCCGGAAGAGGTGATGAACCGCAACCACGACAGGCGAGCATTGGCCTACTATTTTGTTGCGGAATGTGATCTGGAAACGGATGAGAAGGCGTCCGATCCGCTGGCATTGGAAGAGGCGCTCAAATATAACGACATCGCGATCCAAAACACGGCACTGATCGAGCGGGACGACGATACCGGCATGTGTTATACACAGCGTTCCATGATCTTAAACCGTCAGAAAATGTATGAAGAGGCGGCCGATTACGCGCAGAAAGCGATCGACGTTGAGCGCAACAACTACGACGCACACTTGCAGCTGGGCTTTGCCCTGCAGAGTATGCGCATGTATAAGGATGCTGTCCGCGCATACCAGGACG
This sequence comes from Lachnospiraceae bacterium, assembly GCA_017550425.1. GTDB lineage: Bacteria > Bacillota > Clostridia > Lachnospirales > Lachnospiraceae > UBA1201. The sequence continues at coordinate 3,513 of JAFZPG010000097.1, forward strand.
CAATCTATTATTGCCCGTTTTATGTAAAACCCTATATGGACCTGATGGGATTGTATGAAGAGGTGGACGCGACCGAAGCCGTGGAAGAAGTCCTGAACGATTTCCTGAAGAGAGAGGTTCCCAGTACATGGATCAAGGTGTACCAGGCGAGAGTTACACGCTGGAAGAAGGATCTCGACGGTGCGCTGAAGATCATTGACCAGGCGGTGACCGACATGCAGGATCCCGAAAAGGACGACGTCCAGAAGAAGGATCAGGTCTACCATGAGAAAGCATTGGTGCACTATTACCGCGACGAGTTTGACGAGGCGCTGAAGGCGCTCGAGAAAGCCCGCGAACTGAAGCCCGACAGCGGTCGTTATTATTTCTTTACGGGCAATGTTTATTTTGAGAAGAGGGATTTCGAAAACGCGATCAAGTATTTCGAGATCTCCTATAAAATGGATCCGCAGAATGTGAACCCGCTGTACCGGATGTCCGCGGCGGCCCGAGAGATGCGCAAGTTCGATCAGGCGAGACAGTATCTGGAAGAGGTACGCAAGATCGCGCCGGATCATTACATGCTCCATGGAAATCTCGGTGAGATCCTGGAGGACAGCGGTGATTATGAGGGAGCTCTCGCGGAATACAGCCTGCAGCTGGATGCGGATGCAACGTCCTATTATGCGATCTCTCGTGGACTAATGAATTTCCGCCTGGGCTTCGAGCAGGAGGCGGCGGACGATTTCGAACATGCTTGCGAACTGGATCCGGGAAACGGTTATGCTTACTATAACCGTGCGCGCATTTACATGGCGTCGAACCATTTGGAGGAGGCGGTCAGCCTCTTGCAGAAGGCGATCCTGGTTTCCGAAGGGCATGTCCCGAAGATCTTCTATCGCTATCTGGCGCGTTGCTACAGCCGTCTTAAGAATGTGGATGAACTGGAAAAAACCGTGTATGAAGCGAGAAAACTGGGACTCATCGATGACGAGACGGTAGCGGATACGTTGCTGGAGGCCTACACGACCGGCGGTTTCACGGACCGCGCAGAAAAGATCCTGAAGAATAATCCGGATGTCTATTACAGCACTTGCGTAAAAGCGATCCTGAAGAAGCAGAATCTGATGCTTCTGGAGCTGAGCCTGGCGAAAGATTATAAGAAAAACGGCGGCTCCTATCGTGCCTATGCGCGTGTGTTGATGCTCCGCGGTAAATTCAAACAGGCCGTGGCTGTCTGGGAAGAATTCCACAAAGCCTACCGCTCGAGCAATACATTGCCCCTGGCATACTGTTACAAACAGCTTGGGGCAGAAGCGAAACTGGATGAAGTTTTGCGTGCGCTGGAAGAGAGAGAGAAGAAAGAATTGAATGACTATCAGGGTCGCAAACATGCTTTCTTCCAACTGGCGATGTGCAGTTATCTGCGCGGCAACTATTCAAAGACCCGGGAATATCTCGAAGAGATGAAGAACGCACCGATCTGCGATTTCTGCAGAGAGACCGGCTGCTACGAGGTAGATCTGGTGGAAGCGCTCCTGGCTCAGACCGAAAAGGATAAAGCCCGTGCGCAATTACATTTTGCAAAAGCATATGAGAGCTGCAAGAACGATTTTGCCGTTTTTGCGGGACTCGGAGGTAAATTATGATCTTAGGTATTGATTTGGGTACCACCAACTCGTTGGTGGCCTACTACTCGGAGACCGGCCCGAAGATCATCCCGAACCGTCTGGGGGAAAACCTGACCCCCTCGGTGGTGAGCGTGGATGAAGAGGGCAATGTCTTCATCGGCAAGACGGCACTGGAGCGCAAGGCTCTGCATCCCATGGATACGGCGGAAGTTTTCAAGCGCAGCATGGGTACCGCAAAAGAGTACGTCCTGGCCGGAAAAAAATACACATCGGAGGAACTGTCTTCGTTCATTCTTCGTTCCCTGAAGGAGGATGCGGAGGTCTTTCTGGGACAGACGGTGGAAGAGGCCGTGATCAGCGTTCCTGCGTACTTTAACGATGCGCAGCGTCGGGCGACGAAGCGCGCCGGTGAACTCGCGGGTCTGAAGGTCGAGCGTATGATCAGCGAGCCGACGGCGGCCGCGATCTCGTACGGCCTGCATGAGAAGGCGGAGAAGACCCGTTTTCTGGTGTTCGACCTGGGCGGCGGAACGTTCGATGTTTCCATTTTGGAGAAATACAAAAGCGTGATGCAGGTCCGCGCGGTCGCAGGAGATAACTTCTTGGGCGGCGAGGATTTCACCACGATCTTATATCATATCTTTCTGAATAAGGTCAAACTGGAAGAAAAAGACCTGGACACGAAGACGTTGCTTCACATTCGCCGTCAGGCGGAGATCGCGAAGAAGGAGTTTACCGATGGCCGCGAAGTCACCATGAAGGCAAAGGTCGGCGAAGAGGTGAAGGAGTGCAGGATCACGGAGGATGAGTATGAGAAGAACTGCCAGCTTTTGCTGGCGCAGCTTCGCCGTCCGATCGAGCGCAGCCTGAAGGATGCGAACATCCGCCTGTCGGAGATCAGCGAGGTCGTACTGGTCGGCGGCGCGACGAAGATGAGCATTGTCCGCAAATTCGTGACGAAACTGTTCGGACGGTTCCCGAATGTGTCGCTGAACCCGGATGAGGTCGTAGCGCTGGGCGCTGCCATCCAGGGCGCGATGAAGGAAAGAAACGAGGCGATCCGCGAGATCGTCATGACGGATGTATGTCCCTTTACGCTGGGCACCGACGTTGTGGTCGGCCGCGAGGGCGGCTACATGGAAGCAGGACATTTCTTCCCGATCATCGAGCGTAACACGGTCATTCCGGTGTCGCGTACCGAGCGCCTGTACACGGCGAGCGACATGCAGCGCTGTATCCGTGTGGAGATCCTGCAGGGCGAGAGCCGTTTTTCCAAAAATAATATGAAACTGGGTGAGGTCGAGGTTCCGGTGCCGCGTAAGAAAGCGGGCGAGGAAGCCATCGATATCACTTATACCTATGACATCAACAGTATCCTGGAGGTCGTGGTCAAGGTCGTTTCCACCGGCGAGACGAAGCGCATCGTGTTGAAGAAAGACGACGTTACGATGACGGACGAAGAGATCGATGCACGCTTCGAGGAACTGGCATCCCTGAAGATCCATCCCCGCGAGGAGGAGGAAAACAAACTCCTGCTGTTTCGCGGTGAGCGCCTGTACGAGGAGAGCATCGGCGACGTGAGACGGCTCATTGACCACGAACTTCAACGCTTCGAAGAAGTTCTGGACAAACAAGACCGCACCAAGATCGACAAAGCCCGCGATGAATTCCGAGAATTTTTGGACGGTATTGAAGACCAGAAATGGGATGGGGAATGATTGTAGGATTTCGAGAGCGTCGAAGACGCGGAGAAATCCGTAGTATCATATGAAAATTGCAATCAAATATATGTCTTTCTGCATTTTTATGTTTAAAAACCACATTGTTTTTGAGCATGCCGATTGATATACTGAAGGTAATCGGGGCATTGCCCGCAAGAACGAATAGATCAAAGGAGTAAGGGTTTTATGAAGTACGGTTTTTTTGATGAGATCAACAAAGAGTACGTGATCACCCGTCCGGATACCCCGGCACCTTGGGCCAATTATCTCGGCTCGCCGGAGTACGGCGCCATCATTTCCAATAATGCAGGCGGTTACAGCTTTGTAAAGAGCGGCGCGAAGGGACGCATTATCCGCTATCATTTCAATGAAGATGACACGCCCGGCAGGTACATCTATCTGCGTGACGAGGAGACCGGCGATTACTGGTCGGCATCCTGGCAGCCGGTCGGCAAGGATCTCAAGGATTACGAGAGCGAGTGCCGCCATGGTCTGGCTTATACCCGCATCTCCGCAAAGTATGCAAAGATCGCTTCCGAGGTACTATATTATGTTCCCTTGGATAAGACGTACGAGGTGTGGAAGTTGAAACTGACCAACGATTCCGATCGGGAGCGCACGATCGCGGCGACCGGTTTTGTGGAGTTCACCAACGAGAGCAACTACGAGAATGACCTCGTAAATCTGCAGTATACACTGTTTATCACACGTACCTATTTTTACGGCAATAAGATCGTTCAGACGATCAATGAAAACTGCACGGATGCTGCCCGCAAGGACCATTCGACCACAGGACGCGAGCGTTTCCTCGGTATGATCGGTTCTCCCGTAAGTTCTTACTGCGGCGATAAGGCGGCCTTCCTGGGCAGCTACCGCAGCTACAGAAACCCGATCGGCGTTGAGAGCGGCGACCTGGGGAATCACCTCAACTACAACGACAACGCCTGCGGAGCATTGACCACAAAGATCACATTGAAGCCCGGAGAGTCGAAGGAGATCGTATTCCTGCTGGGCCAGTATAATGACAAAGAGGCGGAGCAGCTGCTGCAGGGTTACGCAGACCCCGCGAAGGCAGAAGAGGAACTTTGTGAGCTCAAGAAGTACTGGTACTCCAAACTGGAGAACTTCCAGGTTAAGACACCGGATGAGAACTTCAACGCGATGATCAATACGTGGAATGCTTATCAGTGTTTCATGACCTTTATCTGGTCCCGTGCGGCTTCCTTTATCTACTGCGGACTTCGTAACGGTTACGGATATCGTGATACCGTTCAGGATATCCAGGGCGTGATCCATCTGGATCCGGCAGCGGCTTGCGAGAAGATCCGTTTCATGCTTTCCGCCCAGGTCGATAACGGCGGCGGACTTCCGCTGGTTAAGTTCGACCATAATGCGGGTCATGAGGACACACCGGACGATGCTTCCTATGTGACCGCGACCGGTCATCCTGCTTACCGCGCGGACGATGCTTTGTGGCTCTTCCCGACCATCAAGAAGTACCTGGGTGAGACGGGCGACACCGCATTTATCGATGAGGTCATCCCGTACTCGAACCGCGACGAGGGCACCGTTTATGATCACCTGAAGCGGGCCATCAATTTCTCCATGGAGCGTCTGGGCAATCATGGCATGCCGGCCGGACTTCATGCCGACTGGAATGACTGTCTGCGTCTGGGTAAGAAGGGCGAGTCGACCTTCGTTGCGTTCCAGTTGTATTATGCATTTACCGTTATGAAAGAGTATGCAGAGGAAAAGAAGGACACCGAGTACCTGGCATACCTGAATAAAACACAGGCAGAACTTCGCGATCTTCTGGAAGGCCTGTGCTGGGAAGATGACCGTTTCATCCGCGGTTTCAAGGAGGACGGACAGGTCATCGGTTCAAAGAAGGATCCCGAAGCGAGCATGTGGCTGAATCCGCAGTCCTGGGCGGTCATCAGCGGACTGGCTTCGAAGGAGCAGGCCGAGCTGGCGTTGGAGTCCGTACATCGCGAACTCAACACCGCTTACGGCTGCCGCGTTATGGCATCTTCGTACCATGAGCACGCATTTGACGGAGCATTAGCCCTGTTGTTCAATGGTTCCACGAAGGAGAATGGCGGTATCTTCTCGCAGCCGCAGGGATGGATCATCCTGGCGGAGGCCCTGATGGGACACGGCGATCGTGCTTATGAGTACTTCAAGGAGAGCTCGCCTTCGACCATGAATGAGAAGGCAGAGATCCGTCGCCTGGAGCCGTATGTACACGGACAGTTTACCGAGTCGGTCGAGAGCCCGTTCGAAGGACGTTCGCATGTTCACTGGCTGACCGGAACCGCATCGACCGTTATGGTGGGCTGCGTTGAGGGTATCCTCGGCATGCGCCCCGACCTGCACGGATTGCGTGTGGCACCTTCGATCCCCTCCGAGTGGAAAGAAGTTACCATCAAGAAGAGCTTCCGCGGAAAGAAACTCAACATCCGCATCGAGAACCCGAACGGAGCACAGGGCGGATACAAGAGCCTTTCGGTCAATGGACAGGTGCTCGCAGACAACTACATCCCTGAGGATCTTCTGACCGCAGAGACCGAAGTTGTTCTGACCATGTGATTCGATAATCATTCCGGCAGTTTCGCCTGCCCTATGTAGTTTTTATTCAGACCCGGTTTTCGAACCGGGTCTTGTTTTTACCCGGTATGCGATCGTAATGCGGGCAGGTCGCTCGCTGTGAAAAACCGGACGTGCATTCGGCCCCGGATAAAGGGGGCCCGCTTCGACTGAGCGAGTTTTTTGATAAAAACTCACTCGGCGAGCGTAAAAACCGATCTCGGAGATACGGTTTTTACCCCTTTTCCGGGACCTCATTTACGTGGTTTTTCTACAACTCGTTCCAATGCCCGCATTACGATCGCATACCCGTGGCCGAACCAGGTTCGAAAATCGGGTTCCCAAAGGACTTTTTGGGCAGGCGAAGAGGTAGGAGCTTTGGACGCATGGTCAGAGCGAGGAGGTGTGCAGTCAGGGCGGAAGGGGCGTGATGTAGTTGTCTGCTCGCGGGAGGTGGAAAAGCAGGATGGTGGTTGAAACATCTTTGAGATAACGGGATATAAACTTGGGGGGGCATTGAAAATTATGGTGGTATTTGACAAGGGGTTGTGTTAGAATATAATATGATTTTTTGCGTGTCCGGTTTGGAGGCGTGGGGAATCAGAGTTTGAGTTTTGTTTGGATGAGGTTTTTTATGAGAAGAAAGATCGTTGCATTGGGATTGGCGGCCTGTTTGTTGGGAGCGACGGGGTGTGACATGTTGTCCTCTTCATCGAAGAGCACTACAGCATATACAGAGACAACGGAAGCGGGAACGGCTTCATCGGCACAGAATAGATCGACGGATGTATCGTCGTCGGAAAACACAAAAGAAACTGCATCACAGGAGGAGACGGAGCCTTCCGCTGAGGCGGTGACAACGCCGGAAACGACGAAAGCTCCGGTGCAGATTCCGACGACAGCGGATGTGGAAACGGCAGATCCGATGGTCTCGACACGAGATGCTTCCGGCTATATTAAACACGTAGAGTTTTCTTTATTTGATTTTGTATATCATTACGATAATCCGGAACAGAATTTTTATGCTACATTACTGATCCCGCAGGTGTATACGAAGGATAAGGATCTGTATAAAACGATCAATGACAGTCTCATAAATAATTCTGAGGCCGATTTTCGTAAGAACATCGTGCTAAAGGATCTGGAAGTGAATTCCTACTATGAGATCATGACGGAAAATGATGAGATCCTTTCGTATTACATGACCAGAAAACTGCATCATCTGGATGCGGAAGAAGGTGTGTATCGCGAATATGATGAGATGAAGAGCGCATTTACCATGGAACGACGCACGGGTAAGATCTTCTGCCTGGAGGATGTCTATGGAATGGATCAGGTCGTTGCAGATATCAAAGCCGGAAACTATACCGTGATCTCAGGCGATCCGTCCGTGTTCTCGAAATTTACCAACGAGCAGTTATCGATGTTGTACAGCAAATACACAACGGTAACGAGAGACGATGACCATAAATACGACTTTTATCTGAAGGACGGTAAGGTTTGTATATTGATCTGGGCCGGCCAGAATTACGGCGGTTATGTCCGCCTGCAGCTCGGCGATTCGAAACTTCAGACGGCAGCAAATTAGAAAGTGAGCATATCGTGAAATGATGAAACAAATCGGAAAGATCATCAAAAAAGAGCTCATGCTGACGCTGGCTGTGATCGCGGCCCTGATCTCGCTGATCATCACCCCGCCGAGCCGGGAGACCTTCAGTAAGATCGACTGGCGCACGTTGGGAACGCTGTTCATGATGCTGACGGTCCTGGAAGCCTTCAAAAAAGAGAATATCTTTCAGCCCATCATGAAGTTCTCCGGACGTTTTAAGACCATGCGGGCACTTTCGCTGTTTCTGGTCTTCGGCGTGTTTTTTACGTCCATGTTCGTTACGAATGATGTTTCGCTTTTGATCTTCGTACCCCTGACCATTACGTTGTTTCGTTACGCCGGACGGGAGCAGTATATCCTGCCGGTCCTGACATTTGAAAATATCGCGGCCATCCGCGGCTCTCTTTTGATGCCGTTCGGAAGCCCGCAGAATCTGTTTATCTACAGTCGCTCGGGAGTATCGGTACAGCAGTTTATCCTGCATATGTCACCGTTGTTTTTTATGTCCGGAGCGCTTTTGATCTGCTTCATCTGCTTTTTATACCGCAAGGATCCGCACGAGAGCGCGCGTCCGGCCGATGCTTCGAAAGAGGCCGAATTCTTCAAGCCTCTGCAGAAAGAGAGGGCCATCTATCGCCGTCTCTATCTGGCGCTTTTCGCCATCGTTTTGGCGACGATCGTGACGCGCACCGAATACTGGCCGTACGTGACTGCCTTTGTTGCACTCAGCGTGTTTTTCATTGATCGCAAGATCTTTTTAAAGACAGACTATGTGTTGCTTCTGACCTTCCTTTGCTTCTTCGTGTTTTCGGCGTCGATCACCGAGAACGCCGCGATCGCTGACGTGCTGAAAGGGGCTGTCGCGGAAAATGAATATTGGTGGGGCATCCTGCTCAGTCAGTTGATCTCGAACGTGCCTGCATCTATCGTGTTGTTTCCGTTCTCAACGAACGTGGCCGGACTGCTGTATGGCGTCGACACGGCCGGATTATGTTCGATCATCGGATCGCTGGCATCCGTTATCAATTACCGCATCTATGTACGTGAATATCCCGGTAAGGGAAAAGATTTCCTGAAAGTATTTACGGGCATTTCCCTGTTGTTCTTTGCGTTTGTCGTGCTTCCCGGATTTTTCATTTCCCACTGGAGGTTCTGACGTGTCAACGGCGTTTTCCGGCCGCATGGCTGACTGCTTGCGCAAACTTGAAGTATTCCGTTGTTTATGATATAATCTTTGTAGAGTTGTCGACGGTTGTCAGGGGATGATTAGGAGGATCGTTTATGAGTAATGAGCCTACTTGTATACGTGAGATGAGTGAGCGGCGGGAAGAGTTGGTCTTGAGCCCGTATGCCTGCAAAAGTAAAGATTCCAAAGGACGTAAGATACCGGAGCCGGAGTGCGACGTGCGCACGGTGTATCAGAGGGACCGAGACCGCATCGTGCACAGTAAGGCATTCCGCCGGTTAAAACATAAAACACAGGTTTTTTTGGCGCCGGAAGGCGACCATTACCGCACGCGTTTGACGCATACCCTGGAGGTATCCCAGATCTCACGTACGGTAGCCAGAGCATTGAATTTAAACGAGGATCTGACGGAAGCGATCGCTCTGGGCCACGACCTCGGACATACTCCGTTCGGACATTCCGGCGAGCGCATTCTCGATGAGGAGATGCGCAAGGTCGGCCGTCGTTTCATCCACAGCGAGCAGAGCCTGCGCGTGGTGGATATCCTGGAGCGGGACGGCGAGGGCCTGAACCTGACAGAAGAGGTGCGGGACGGCATCCTGAACCACGGGACTTCCTGCCATCCGGCGACATTGGAAGGACAGATCGTCCGCATCTGCGATAAAATCGCCTACATTAACCATGATATCGATGACGCGATCCGCGCCCGTGTTCTGACGGAACGGGATCTGCCGCGTCCCTGCACGGACATTTTAGGAAAGAGCGTGCATGACCGCCTGAACCGCATGATCCACGACCTGATCAATAACAGTTTCGAGAAGGATCATATTTCTTTGACACCCGATGTGCAGTCGGCCATGAGTGAACTTCGGACGTTTATGTTCGCCCATGTCTATACGAGCAATATCGTCAAAGCAGAAGAAAAAAAGGCACAGGAACTGATGCGGAAGTTATATTACCACTACCTGGATCAGTTCGGTTCATTGCCCAAAGAATATATCGAATTACGAATGAGATACAATGAGATACCGGAAGTCGTGGTCTGTGATTATATAGCCGGCATGACCGACAACTACGCGATCAAAACCTTCCAGGATCTGTTCATCCCCATGGGATGGGAGTAATAATTCAGAGGATATTTTATGCGATGGAATGAGGACTTTATCGAAGAGGTACGCGTGAGAAACGACATCCTGGATGTGGTTTCCGGCTACGTGCGCCTGAAACGCAACGGCGGCAGCTATTTCGGCCTCTGTCCCTTCCACAACGAGAAAACGCCTTCGTTCTCCGTGACCCCTTCGAAGCAGATGTTCTACTGCTTCGGTTGTCATCGCGGGGGCAATGTCATCAACTTCGTCATGGAGTATGAGAACTATACGTTTGGCGAGGCGGTCGCGCATCTGGCAGAGCGCGTGGGCATGCAGGTCCCGGAAAATGACAGTACCGCGGCCGAACGTGCGGCGGATTACTTAAAGCAGCGCCTGCTGGAGATCTATAAAAAGACCGGCCAGTTTTATTATCGCGCCCTGCACAGTCCGGTCGGCAAAAAAGGCTACGAATACCTGCGCGGACGCGGACTTTCGGATGAGACGATCCGCCGTTTCGGCTTAGGATATGCGCCGATTCTCCCGCCCGACCAGTCGCTGTATGCCTATCTGAAAAAAGAAGGTTATACGGATGATGAATTAAAGAAAAGCTCCTTGTTCCGCTTCACGGAAAAAGGAGTCAAAGATTTCTTTTGGAACCGGGTGATGTTCCCTATCCTGAATGAGCGGAATAAAGCGATCGCATTCGGCGGCCGCGTCATGGGCGACGGCGAGCCGAAGTATTTAAACTCGCAGGAAACGGTGGTTTTCGAGAAGTCGAGAACCCTCTATGGCCTGCATGAGGCCAGACGCGCCCGGGAAAACTATATGCTGCTGTGTGAGGGCTATATGGATGTCATTTCCCTCCATCAGGCAGGCTTTAACAATTCTGTAGCGGCTCTCGGAACGGCTTTTAACGAGCGTCACTGCATGATCCTGCGCCGCTATACGAACGAGGTCATCCTGACCTTCGATAGCGACGGCGCGGGCCAGGATGCTGCGAAACGCGCCATCCCGTTTTTGAAGGACGCGGGCATCATGATCCGCGTGCTGGATATGAAACCCTATAAAGACCCTGATGAATTTATCAAGAATCTCGGGGCCGATGCCTTCCGCGAGCGCATCAACAACGCGAGAAATTCGTTCCTGTTTGAGATCGATATGATGCGTCGGGAGGCGGACCTGTCGGATCCGGCGAAAAAAACACTGTTTGAGAAAAATGTTGCCGCGAAGCTGATGGAGTTTTCGGACGAACTTGAAAGAAACAATTACACCGAGGCGGTATGCCGCGAGTTCAATATCGATATCGGAAGCATGAAACGGACCATCACCGCATTGGCCGCAAAAGGCTACGAACCTCCGAAGGCGTCACAGGCGCCCGCCATGTCGGTTAGACAGCAGCGTGAGGAAGAAGCACGTGACCGCTCGTTGAAGGCCCAGAAGGTTCTGTTGACCTGGATCAGCGAGAAACCCTCGCTGTACGCGAAGATCGCAGATCTGATCACAGCAGAAGATTTCACCGATCCGATCTATGCGAAGGTCGCCGAGGAAGTCTTCTCACAGGCGAAAAACGGCGAGGTGCAGCCTGCCCAGATCATGAGCCGTTTTACCAGTGAGACGGAAAATGCAAACCGGATCGCCGAACTGTTTAACACGAAATTGGAGCACGCGGAGGGCACGGACCTGCTGCGCGCATTTGAAGAGGTCGTCCGCAGGGTAAAAGAGGACGGCTTGAATAACCTGGCGAAATCGGCAACGAGTGTTTCCGTGATTCAGTCGATCATGAAACAACGGAGCCTACTGGCAAAATGGAAGTGTGACGCACTGGAATAGGAGGCCCGCATGATCCTTTCGAAACGCTTGCAGACCGTGGCGGATATGATCCCGCCGTCAGCAATCTACGCCGACATTGGCTGCGATCACGGTTATCTTCCCATTTACCTGGTAAGCATGAATAAAGCAGACCGCGCGATCGCGACGGACCTTCGGAAAGGACCGCTCAGTCGTGCCCGTGAACATGTACGGGAATACGGCCTGGAGGATAGGATCGAACTTCGCTTAAGCGACGGGGCAGATGCTCTTTCCGTAAAGGATGCGATCGACACGATCACCGTCACGGGCATGGGCGGCCGCTTGCTGTTGCGCATCATTCAGCGCGGGGATGCGGTCTTTCGCGCGGCACGAGACATTTTCGTGAGTCCGCAGTCGGACATTCCACTGGTGCGAAAGAAACTGTCTGAAGAGGGCTACGCGATCGTGGATGAAACGATGGCCGAAGATGCCGGAAAATACTATGTGATCCTGCATCTGAAGCCGGCAACAACGGGCGCGCTGACACGGGAGTTGTCGCCTGCGGAATTGATGTACGGGGCTTGCATTCATACGAAGAAAGACCCGGTCTTATATGATTTTTTGATAAA
>JAFZPG010000098.1 GCA_017550425.1 Lachnospiraceae bacterium
ATTTTCCGGCTCAGTAAATACGTCCAGTTCCAGATGCCCGTCGAAGGAAATGAAACTCGATGATGCAGCTACGACCTGACCGTCAAACAGCACGACCGCGCCTGTCGCCCGATCGGCAAATTCCCGGTAATCCGAATATTCCCGGCCCTGGTCGAACGGATGCTTCTCAAATATCTCTTCGGTAAAAGCTCCGATGCTGTAACCCTCGGGAAGCGGCCTTAGTTTCTTACCGGATTCTTCCGAAAGCGGCTTCATCAACTCTCTCCGAAGAGCGAACTGAACCGGCATCTTCCGGATATACTCTTCCCATTCCGGACTCATGCAGACCAGCCTGGTGTTATAGAGCACGTCCGGATGTTCCGCGAGGAAGCCTTCCTCCGGCTTCCCGCATAAATACGTGAATACCGTCTTGTAGATGCAACCTCCGGGATACGGGAAGATGGCCCCCATCTTTCCTGCCTTACAAGCCGTAAGGATCAAAGGCTCTGCCGAAAGCACACCGCTTCCATCCTGATCCCAAATCTCATAAATATCTTGGGTATTCATTTTCTCCCACTCAGTTTTCAGCAATCTGTATTCCAAGCGGTCTTTCATCTTCCCGTCGTGCCATTCATAGTCTTTGTGCTCGGCTTCTTTGATCATTCCGTTCTTCTGCATGACACGCTCCGAACCCTTGTTTTCAGCAAGGCAGCCGGTCGTTACGCGATATACGCCATCCTTCGTGAATGCATATGCAAGCACTCTTTTTAACGCTTCGGAAGTATATCCATTGCCCCAGAATTTGGGATACGTAAAGTAGCCCAGATGCACGATCTTCCCGACCGGGGTACGGTCCAAAACGGTGTATCCGATGCTTCCCACCTGCTCGTGTGTGTCTTTCAACTCCATGTGGAGGAAGTAGAATTTGCGGTCTTTCTTTGTCATATCCCACAATACGCCTGCAAACTCTTCCTTCGCCTGTTCGATCGAATCACACTTAATATCCTGCATGTAATACATCGTCCGCTCATCGGTCTTTAAACGATAGTAAGCACCGAAATCAGCCTCAGAATAATCCCTCAATATCATTCTGTCAGTTTCAAGATAAATCATATTCACCCCGTTACATAGCACGCAAGTTCCAGCGCAATGTCAAAATGTCCCGGGTCGTGCTGTGTATGTTTCTTCTGATTTTTCTCCACTCTTGCATCCCACTTGGGTGCATCGAGAAGATCTCCACAGGTCAGAAAATAATAAACGTTTAATCCTCGGAAATCACACATGGCCTGCACCGCAGCACACTCCATCTCGACCGAGATACATCCGTCACTCTTTCTCTTTTCGAAATTGCCCCGGGTCTCACGGTGTGGTGCGTCCGTCGTCCAGGTCTTTCCCTGAATATATGGTAGCCCTGCTTCCTCCATAAATGCTGCTACCACATCGCTGTTTTTCACGGTAATATAGTCCGATGCCGGCACGAAATGATACGAGGTTCCCTCATCTCGATAAGCCGCTGTCGGAACCATGACTTTGCCTCTCGCGATCTCTTTATTCAGGCATCCGCTTCCGCCGAAAACGATGTATTTATCCGTTTTGATCACGGACATGGTATCTTCCATATCCGCCACGCATCCGGGGGCTCCGACATAAGACATATACACGGCGAATTCTTTTCCCTTATACGTAAAACCATAGACCGGTTTAGGACCATTCGAGGAATACAGGTCGCCGATCTTCGCGCAATCAAAGGCTTCCAGCACATATTGAAAGATCTCATTCGAAAAAGTCAAGATGCAAGCATCTACCTTTTTTGCCTCTTCGTTCTTCCAGACCTTGATGATCTCCTCTGTATTGTTATCAAATGAATCTGTTATCATCTCACTACTCCTCCTTTGTTGATCACTATTTCTATACTGTTCCCATTTAAGGCAATAATCATGCCGTTGACGAATGTTAAAAAGCATTATACCACATCTCACCGTGCCTGTATACCTTCAGCACTGTCATACGCAAGAAAAAGCCCCGGCAGGGACTTTTTCAAACGTGTATTCAGTTTTGTTTCGAAAACCAGGGAATGATACTCGATATCAGCACAGGGCCGGCATAAATTTGGCAAACAGATACAGTCCGTCATCACCTGCATGTACCTCATGGTGTACCTTCGACGGCATGACCGAGATCACTCCCGGAACATAGGCGATCTCACAACCGTCATTGATGCATGTACCGCTGCCCGCGATCACCTCGTGTGTTTCCAACTGAGGATCGTGGATGTGATCCAGGATGCTTTTTCCGGGCGCGATCCTGACCAGATGAAAGCTATAAGCGCCTCCGGTTTGTTTCGCCGTCACGATATGCTTCAGCTCAACGCCTTCGAATGTGGGATGCTTCGACCAGGGGATCGTATCGAAGGATCTTAGTTCCCCCGGGATCACAAAACGTCCGTTGTTAAATGCCTCAAAAGCCATGTCTTTCATAAGGATAGTCCTCTCTTTCGTTTTGATAGGACGATCATATCAGAAAATCACGGATCGGCATTGGATGAAATTGCGGAGTTTGCATATTGCTCGGGAGATATCCCGACCTGCTTTTTGAACACACGGTCCAGATGGCTTTGATCGCAGAAGCCGACCATGTAAGCCACATCGACCACCTTATACCCCTCGCGCAAAAGCTGCTGCGCCTTTCGGACGCGGCACTGCATCTGAAACTTATGCGGCGTCAGGCCGTTTTCATCCGAAAACTTGCGTATCATATGGTATGAACTGATATTGACCTTTTGAGACATCTGGGCAATGCTGAGTTCCAGTTCCGGATTACCCAGGATCTCTCTTTTAATGACATCCAGATCCTTTTTGATCTCATCGGTCTTCGGAATACACATGGTGATCATAGAATAATATTCCGATTTCGGTTCGATCGAATGTTTGACATCAGGAAGCACCGAGAAATACTCTCCCTCCGAGCATTCGTAGCACTGATCATCGATGCGGATCCGAATCGATCCTTCCGTCACGATCCCGAAAACATAATGATCCACATGCGTATGAGGGGGATAGGAAATCTGAACCCGCTCCAGACTCACGACCTCTATTCCTGTGGATGTGTCTTCAATAAACTGAATCTTCTCTGCCTTCACTGCTTCTCGTAAACCTCTCTCAGCATCACTCAAAATATCCCGCATATGGTATATGGTTGGTCAGGCATGCTGCGGCATCTTCGATGTCTTCGGGATCTAACTCTTCTCCCTCGCGTATACAACACTCAAACTCGTCGACGATGTTCTCGATCAGCACCATGTCAATGAACACGGGAAGCTTCTCGAGCATGTCGTCGGAAACATCGGTCTCGCTCCTGTATCCGGCGAGTATCGTATCAAAATAGCCTTTCATGTACTCCTTGCGCTTTTCGCCGTCCGGTTCATTTTGAAACCAACCGATGCCATGGGTCCAGAGGTTCGCCAGGTCAAACATATACCAGCAGTACATACAGTTATCAAAATCAAATACCGTTATGTTGCCGGTGTTCATGTCAATGTGGTAGTTGCCGTCGCTGAAATCAAAGTGGACCAATCCGTAAACGCCCTCATCCACAGGCAGCCTGCGGAAGTTATCCAACCGCTCCCCGATGGCCTTTTTCAGTTCATCATACTCATCGGGGATCAATGCATCGATATACTCCCGATCGTATTTGTCGAAATACTCCGGTCTTCGATCCGCAGGCTTATACTCCTTCGACAGCCTGTGGATCGCGCCCAATGCCTTTCCGGTATTATAGAAATACTCTTCCAGCGGGGCTCCCTCCCGGTACCTGTAGCCATTGTCTGAGATCAGCATTCCTTTGGCGTAGGAAAACAACATCGCAAAGCACTCTTTCCCGTCCCAAAGAAAAGACTCGACATAGTTTCCGTTTACGGAAGGGATCACATCCGCGACAGGAGCGCCATTCTCCGCGAGATAACGGATAAACCCAGCCTCGGCAGAATACTCACGGACACTTCTGTCGCCGAGCAATGAAAGCCTTAAGATATATTCCGGCTCCCCTGCTTTGAAACACACGTACACAAGATTACGCCCGCCTTCATGTCCGACCACCGGACATAATTCATATTTCTCTAAGTCAAACAGATGCTTTGCGTTCTCTAAATAATTCTCCAATAATCTATCTCCAATCATCCCGGCAAGATACTCTTATAGTGAGAACGTATCTTCCGTTCTCCGTTTTATGCTCATCCAGCACTTTATAGCCTGCCTGCATTGCCTCGGAACCGGGCTCGCAGCCCAGCACCCGTAAAGCATAAACGATCATGGTTCGGATCCCACTGCTATTACTTTCTCTTTACAGGGATCCAGATCGCGCTATGGTAATCCGGAGAACTCGGATCCTCATCGCCATACCACTCAATGTTAGCATTGCCCGGGAATTCAAAGTCAGGGTTGCCCGGCAGCCACTCTTTCCAGATTTTTGTATTTACGTCCTGAAGTGCTTTCGGACAAGGCCCATAGCAATCGAAGATAGCCCAGTCAGAGTCCGGAAGCTCATAAACCATCATGCCTTCCGGAACCTCGCCTCCCTTGTAAATGCCGGCGACGAAATAGCGGAACTTGCCGTCGCATCCGACATCATCAACGCAAACACCATATTCACCGATGTTGTTATCTACGATCGCTTTTTCCTGTGCGTTTGCAGGTGCATTTCCCTTCCAGACACGATCCGCATATTTCTCGCGGATCTCATCCCAGAACTTCGGGATTTCTACATAAGCAGTTTCTCCGTCAAACACTCTTGCAAAACCGATCACCTTAAAGCCTTCCATTGTTTTGATCTTATAATCCATTTGATTACCTCCGTGAATAGAAATTTCAACTCTCAAAGGAAGAAATGGCTTGATCGGAGCCCCGCCCCGCACCTGCGACGGACTCACTCCGTGAAAGCGTGAAAAGGCTTTTGTAAAACTTTCCGGCGTTTCATAGAAGTAACGAAATGCAATCTCGATTATTTTATCATCCGTTTTCTGAAGGTCTAATGCCGCCTGATACAGTCTGCGGTTTCTGATATACTCAGCGATCCCGTATCCGGTCATCAGCGAAAAGCCCTTCTGAAAAAAGAATGAAGACATAAACACCTGATCGGCAACATCCTGCGCACTGATGTTATCTTCCAGATGCTCTTCCATATAATCGATCGCCTTTCGGATGCAGGTAAGCCACTCCATAGGTCGCCCTCCTTCTCTTTGATGACTCTATTCTACACGGATCTGCAAAAGAAATCCTGTCATTTTTTGTTTCTTTTTGTCAGGCCATACGCTCCTGATCGATCTGCTTCTTTTTTCATTTTCATCCGTTATCATATGTTTGATCTCTTTACTCCCGTTATTTCGTGGAGTCTGAAAATAACAAAATCACCCTCCTCCAGTATGAGTGGCGGGTGTGTCCGTTATTCCGTTAGGTAAGTCAAGAACAACTACGATCATTTTTATCTTCAAAAGCACCCTGAGTCTTATCGGTCTAAGCTTCCTTCATCAAGAAGAAAATCTATCAAATTGATCCTGAGTATTCCATCATCATCCACCCAACTCTTTCCATATGACTTTGATACAACAATCTTCTTAAAAGAGTCATTTACTGCTTTAAGCGGTCGAAGTTCTGTTTTCTCCTTAATCTCATCATCCATTCTTAACGCAGATTGAATGTAATACCTCTTACTTCCTTTCGTTGCGATGAAATCTATCTCGCAATTCTTTTGAACGCGATTTCCGGCATCATTTTTCTCTACAATCGGGATCACTCCAACATCCACATGATAGCCGCGAACGATCAGCTCATTGTATATACAGTTCTCCATGATATGAGTTTCATCCTGCTGTCTAAGTCCCAGTCGAACGTTCCGAAGTCCGATATCCGTGCAATAGTATTTTGAAGGATACTCAAAGTACTTCTTGCCTTTGATATCGTATCTCACAGTTTGGGAGAACAAAAATGAGTCTGTCAAATATGAAAGATACGCGCTTATTGTTTCTACATCCGCTTTCTTATTCTGCGTGCTCTGAAGAGTTCTGGAAATCTTACTGGCATTGGTAAGCGATCCAACAGAAGAACACAGATCACTCGTTAATTCACGGAGTACGCCCGGAAGCTTTATCGTATACCTTTCCTCTATATCCTTGAAATAGATCTCTTCAAACAGATCCGACAGATAATTAAACTTGTCCTCATCCGAATTCAATTGAAGCAGATATGGCATTCCTCCATACATGCTGTATTCGTTATATGCTTCGATCTTATCCATATTGGAAGCCGCATAGAATTCGGCAAAAGACAGTGGATACACTTTAACAACATCACCGCGTCCTCTGAACTCCGTGGAGATGTCTTTTGATAGCATCTTCGAATTGCTTCCGGTCACGTATACATCTATGTTATTCATGTGAAGAAAGCCATTCAGAACGCTGTATAATTTAACCGGATCCTCCCGATGCGTCAGTTCTCCTTTTGCTATAGCATATTGTATTTCATCTATCAAAATATAATACTTCTGTTTCTTGTCTGATACTTTTTCTCGGATATACTCGGACAGTTTCTTAGGATCTCTGTAGTTTTCATTCGCATCATCGTCCAAAGCAACAAGAATGATATTTTTCTGTGGAACCCCTTCTTCAAGCAAATGATTCTTGAATAATTCAAAGAGCAATGTGCTTTTTCCGCTACGGCGTATTCCGGTAACAACTTTTATACGGCCATTCCATTTCCGCTTTATCAATGCATCCAGATATTTTTTTCGTTCTATCACGGTCTCATCCTTTCCGATATTATGTCGTATTTACGAGTAACTTTCGGTTAGTATTGTATCATGTATTTGACTTCTTTGCAAGTAATAACGTAGCCGGTGAGAGTCAATAACTATTAGAAATTATGCCAGTCGGAGAAGGCCAGGTCTTCATCCAGAACCGCATATGCGCCACATAGGATCGCGCAGTCAAAGTTATCCGAACATTGGAAAGAGATCTCTCCGTCGTCCAGTCCGATATATTCGGGGACAATGTTTGCAAGGAAGTGATCAAAGTTAAACATCGGGAAAAAGGATCTGAGAACGCTCTCGATGTGTCCTTTGGGAATGCTGCCGTCGTTGGGTGTCTCGAGGTACGGGGAAAGGCTGTACAGCCCTTGCCTTACCGGATTATAGATCTCGGCAATATCCTCTTCATTTCCATAAAGCAGCTTCGTTTCGTCAAACAAGCCGTCGATCACCATGAAATTCAACTCACAGTTATCCATATCCGTGAAAACCTGCAGTAAAAATTCACCGTTGATATTATCCAGGTTCTTTTCAATCTTTTGTTTAAACGTATTGAAGTATACATTCAGGTAATCGATCAGCTCTTCATCCGAGCAATTCGGGTTATAGTATTCCTCGATGATATCCCACTCTCTGATCTCTTCCAAAGAGTCTGTGATCTCGATCTGAGAATCCTTAAAAGTACCTATGTAGCCCAGATTGATGGTTCCACGGATCTTTATCTTACCATCCTCAAGATAGATCTTCAGGAAATCATCTCCTTCACTTGTTGACTTTTCATTGGAACTCGAAATATTACATGCCATACATACACCCCCCAAACTGTTCTCTAAGCAGTAGTTCCTTCCGACAATGTCGATCCTACCAATACAGATCTCATTTTTTCGATAAAGCCGTCATCCACATGCTTCCGTGTCGGAACATGAATGAAGACCGCTTTTCCGGAAAACCGGTCCAGCACGTGCCAATATGCCTCGTTGCATAGATAAGCAGTGGGAGCATCGGATATTTCTGCCGGTACTCCTCCATCGGTCAAGGCTTCCCTTAACCTCTGAAGGTTTATGACCGATGCTCTCTCCATCCCGTTTAATGACGCGACCTTCTCTATCCTCACGGAAGAAGTAAGCGTTTTATCTACGCCAAACATCACTACGCAGTCATATTCATCCCGAATCGAAGCAATATCCCTGCGAAGTCCGGCGAAGGAATTGGTCAGGAGCAAATGTTGCGGGGATAACTGCTCTGCCAGTATGCCCGACGTATTATTCTTTCCTTTAAAGCCGACAAATAACACGTTTTTCATCTCATGTCTTCCTCGTCTTTTGCTTCATAATGGACACGATCCGGCTCAATGACACTATGTCTTTCATTGTCGAACTCTTCCAACAACATACGTCTCGCTCCTCCTGTTTACATAGCTTTATATATTCTCGATAAATGCAGCAATCCTATCTGCTGTTTCATCCTCAGAAATTTCAGTATTATCTATGAACATCTGAAATTTCGATCTGTTCTTTCTAAACCATTTATTATACTCTATATGCGGTTTTATTATCTCATCTGAGGTAAAGCCTCTCTCTGTAGGCCTTGCCTTAAGCCGTTTATCGATCTCTTCATCTGTCGGACATAGTGCTATGAAAAAAGAGGTCTCAATCTCTGAGGGCGCTTCTATCTTCTGAAAATAATCCAGAGGATTCAGGCAACTGACAAATACCAGATCTTTTCCACCCGCCATTTTAACTGCCCCTTTTAACGTATCCTCACCATATTTCTCTTCGTGATCGGTCCCGGCATAGTCCCACCAGTTAAGACCTACTTCATCCGAGTCAACGCAGACAAATCTATCTGTATCCAGTCTTTCCGACAGATAATCCTTCATAGTTGATTTTCCTGCTCCGCAGGTTCCTGTAATAACAAATAAACGCATAATTCATATCTCCTTCAAATTCCTGTTCTGCCCGGGCTACAGTTGATAACCAAAGCTCTCATATATTCTCCTTTATACCTTCAAAGCCGGGGGATTCACGTTCCGGATCACTCCAAGATCCCCTCAAATTCTTTGGAACGCATCTTGCAGCTGCCGTCCAGTTTTTCAAACTCGCCGTATCCGACGAAATGCAGACCGCACTTCTCGATCACATGGCCGGATGCAATGTTGGGTTCCACATGGCTGCAGCAGAAATGCGTGATCCCGAACGTGGTTTTGGCAAATTCGATCATGGCCCGTGCCGCTTCTGTCGCATAGCCTAAGCCCCAGCAATCCTGCCTCAGGTTATAGCCGAAGCCCCAAAAGCCTTCCTTTCGATGCGGCCCGATGCTTCCGCTTCCGATCAGTTCCCCGTCGGATAAACGCACAAATCCAAAATGATACTCTCCGCTGAAAACCTCAATGGAACGGAGCCACTCGAGCAATTTCTCTTTATCGGTATAGGTCGGATAAACCATATATCTGGCCACGCGCTCATCACTGACCCACTTCCAGACAGCGTCTGCATCTTCCACCGTCATAGGACGAAGAAGTAAACGTTCCGTTTGGATCTCATATTCATGTGCTCTCATTTTTACTCCTTTCCTGACAACCATCAGTTAAGCGTATTTTTTGAAAGTATATCAAATATTATCATGCTTGGCAATACACAAAGCGGCGCCGAAGGCGATCCCGTCGCAAGCATTTATGGTAGAAAAAACCGGGAGCGTCATAGAATGACACTCCCGGGTATATGATTTCAATCGTATCAGCCTTTATATTCGCAACGAGCCACGCCGCTCTTGATCGCTGCGGCACGTGCTGCAGCAGCCACTGCATCTTTTACGCGGGGATCGAAGGCTGCAGGCAGGATGTACGAGGGGCTCAACTCCTCGTCGCTTACCAGGCCGGCCAGCGCGTATGCTGCGGCGATCTTCATCTCATCGTTGATGTCGGATGCTCTGACATCCAAAGCACCACGGAAGATGCCGGGGAAGCAAAGAACGTTGTTCACCTGGTTCGGGTAGTCCGAACGGCCGGTGGATACAACAGCGGCGCCTGCCGCGATCGCCTCTTCGGGGAAGATCTCCGGAGTCGGGTTCGCGCATGCGAAAATGATAGGATCTTTTGCCATAGTGCGGATCATGTCGCCGGTCAGAGTTCCGGGAGCGGAAACTCCGATAAACACGTCTGCACCCTTAATAACATCGGCCAGTTTACCCTTCTCTTTGTTGAAATTGGTGATGGCCGCCATTTCCTTCTTAATATCGTTCAGGCCTTCACGTCCCTCGTAAATTGCGCCCTGACGGTCCGTCATGATGACGTTCTTAAGTCCCATGGACATAAGCAGCTTGATGATCGCGATACCGGCAGCTCCTGCTCCGGAAGTAACGATCTTGATGTCCTCGATCTTCTTGCCGACGACCTTAAGTGCATTGATCAGGCCGGCCAATGTGATCACGGCCGTTCCGTGCTGGTCATCGTGGAAGATCGGGATGTCACAACGCTCTTTCAACTTCTTCTCGATCTCAAAGCATCTGGGAGCTGAGATATCCTCCAGGTTTACGCCGCCGAAGCTTCCTGCCAGCAGGGCTACCGTATTCACGATATCGTCGACGTTCTTCGAACGGATGCAAAGCGGGAATGCGTCCACATCGCCGAACGCTTTAAACAGAACGCATTTTCCCTCCATAACCGGCATGCCGGCTTCCGGGCCGATATCGCCGAGACCGAGAACTGCGGTTCCGTCGGTGACCACGGCTACCGTATTCCAACGTCTGGTCAATTCATAACTCTTATTGATGTCGTCACGGATCTCCAGGCACGGCTGGGCAACGCCCGGTGTATATGCGAGGCTGAGCGCCTCCTTTGAATCCACGGCCGCTCTGGCTGTGACCTCGATCTTTCCCTTCAGCTGGTAATGCATCTTCAGCGATTCTGCTGCGTAATCCATGATCTGTCCTCCTGACAATGTATGTATTCTAACTGCAAAGCGGCGAATGCTTTGCATGTCTTTCACAATCCGTTTCATCATATCGCAAGCGCGGAAAAAAATCAAGAAAAATCGCGTGGTCCGGATAAAAAAACGGGACGCATCCGCAATGGATACGTCCCATGTATGATCCGAATCGGTAAATGTCGGCAGATTACTTAAGAGTAACCTTAGCGCCAACTTCCTCAACCTTCTTCTTGATCTCTTCAGCCTCAGCCTTAGAAGCGCCTTCCTTCAGTACCTTCGGAGCAGCTTCTACAAGATCCTTAGCTTCCTTCAGGCCCAGGCCGGTGATCTCACGAACGACCTTGATAACCTTAACCTTCTCAGCGCCTACCTCGGTAAGCTCTACATCGAACTCGGTCTTCTCTTCCTCAGCTGCTGCAGCGGGGCCAGCTGCTGCTACAACTACACCTGCAGCTGCAGAAACACCGAACTCCTCTTCGCAAGCCTTTACTAACTCATTCAGTTCCAATACAGATAACTCTTTAATTGCCTCGATAAACTCAGCAGTTGTTAACTTTGCCATGATTAATCCTCCATAGTGATTTTAATAATTGATAATTGATGATCTGTCGCGGACAATTATGCGACTGCCTCGTCCTTCTCAGCGATCTGCTTGAGAACGCGGGCGAAATTGGAAATAGGTGACTGGATGCTTCCCAACAGTTTTCCGAGAAGTTCGTTCTTCGAAGGAACAGCTGCAACAGCGGTCAGACCCTTAACATCATAGTAAGCGCCTTCTACGATACCACCCTTTAACTCAAGAGCGGGAGCTGTCTTTGCGAACTCAACTAAAAACTTTGCAGGAGCGGTCGCGTCATCCTTGCTTACAGCAACTGCGGTAGGTCCTTCCAGATGTTTTGCCAGCTGCTCGAACTCGGTTCCTTCTACTGCGAACTTAACGAGCGTGTTCTTATAAACCTTATAAGAAACGTTGTTGTCACGCAGAGTCTTACGGAGCTTTGTGTCCTGCTCAACTGTCAAACCACGGTAGTCTACAAGCACCAGAGATGCTGCACCGTCCAGAAGACCTTTGATCTCCTCAACGATCGGCTGCTTTAACTCAACCTTTGCCATGACTATACCTCCTTTTGGTGATCGTATGGCCGAAAAAAACCTCATGCCGTCGGACATGAGGTGAAATATCATAGTAATAGAATAATTCTAATATGACATCCTCGGCAGGCGTTTTATCCTTACGCTTTACAGCACCTGCTGTCTTCGGCTTACGGCAAGCTTTTTGGCTCACACCCGAGTATAATAGCACGTCCGGCAACGCCTGTCAAGAAGTTTTTTTATTTTTTCTTCTTTTTGTTCATTTCTCTCCTCTTTCATGATCCCCCTTGTCGCTCCCTGTCTTTTGTGTTATCATTTGGTAAATATTTCAGGTTGCGGCCTGTGCCGTCCTTCCCTATTTTGAAAGGAGGAGCTTATGAGCGCCTCGAAAATATCGGCGAAACCGAATTTCGCCCGTTTTATCATTGACCAGATCTCCGGTGTCTTCATGCCGATCATCAATGTCGTCATGGCCGCCGGTATCTTGAAGGGGACCATGATCCTCTTAAATAACACCGGCATCCTGGCAGAAACCTCCGGCGTCTATCGTTTCCTGTATGCCTGCTCGGACGGTCTGTTTTTCTTCCTGCCGTTCTTTCTGGCGGTCAGTGCTTCCAAAAAATGGAAAGCGGATCCTTTCATTTCCATGCTGATCCCGGCAGCGATGCTCTATCCGGATCTCGTTGCGGCGTATGAGGCGAAGACCGAGATCACGTTTTTCGGGATCCCGGCGCTTCCGGCTGTATATCACAGTTCCGTCATACCGATCCTGCTGTCGATCGCTCTCCTGCCTGTTTTGGAGAAGCCCTGCGACAAATACTTGCCAAAATCGATCCACGGATTTATGAAGCCGATCCTATGCTGCCTGGTGCTTCTGCCGGCGACTTTTCTGGTCTTCGGCCCGCTCGGGACCCTGATCGGCGATGTTATGACCGGTGCTTTCCAGTGGCTGTATCAGAGAAATCCCATGGCCGCCGGCGCCTTTATGGGTTTCGTCATCCAACCCATGGTCGTAGTCGGCGCTCATTGGAGCGTCGTTCCCATCAGTATTGCTAACATTGCCCGCGACGGCTATGATACGATCATGCCCCTCGTCGGCGGCGCGGTCTATGCGCAGGCCGGCGCTGCATTTGCCGTAGCGATCCTGTATAAAAGCAGGCAGCAACGTCAAACATCCGTCAAGGCCGGCTTCTCCGCTTTGCTGGGTGTCTCCGAGCCCTGCCTGTACAGTGTGAATATCCCTCTCGTCCTTCCCATGCTGACCGCATGTGTGGCGGGAAGCATCAGCGGCGCTCTGGTCGGCACCGTCGAAGCGCATTGCAATTCTTTTGCCTTCCCCAGCATCCTGACCAGCGTAGCCTACGTAGGGCCCGGGTTTGCGGTATTCCTGCTCTCCATGGCGCTGGGACTCGTACTGAGTTTCATCTTCACTATGTTGATGCGCCGCCCGATCACAAAGCGTATTTTAACAACAAGCCCCGAGGCTGAAAGTGCCGAAAATACTGATGCCGAGTTACCGGATGTGGTTCTGAAATAAATGATCTCCACTAAGGTCGAATCCTTATCATGATGCTTTCCTGTTCTTTCGCAGGATGTTTTACGCGCAAATCACAAGTAATCTTGCATTTGCGCGTATTTTTCATTGACTTGAGTAACCTACGTTACGCGCATTTCTTTGAAAAGCTTCGTTTTGCGCGTAAGGTTCGGCTACCTGCAAGACTTTCCTTACGCGCATTTCTTTGAAAAGCTTCATTTTACGCGTAAGGTTCAGCTGCCTGCAAGGCTTTCCTTACGCGCATTTCTGCGAAATGCTTCGTTTTACGCGTAAGGTTCAGAAGCCCGGCAGGCTTTCCTTACGCGCATTTCTGCAAAATTCTAGTTTTTGCGCGTATGGGTACGCTGAGCGCTGGCGACCAATACTTTGCAAAGCGAAAAACAAGCATAACTAAATGCTCCGGAAAAAACGATCTCTCGTATTTTCCGGAGCATTTCAATTCTATTCAAGCTTCAATTGAACTCCCAGCCTCTTCTGTACATAAGCCAAGCTTTCGTAGTACTCTTCTGCCGTGTGCAGATGCTCGATGATCATGGGCATGTCCGGATCTTCCCGGGTCGCGAGTTTCGCGTAGAGTTCCAGGTTCAGCGTTCCCTGGCCGGGCGCGCATTCACGCAGCTGGAAGGTGTAATCCGGCAGAAGCTGTGTGTCCTTCATGTGGCAGCTTAAGATGCGCCCGTGGAGAAGTTCGAACGTGTGCTCCAAAAACTCATCCGAGAAGAAATATCGCTCGGGACAGTTGATCATGTTGACGATGTCGAGGTGGACGCCAAAGCCTTCGCGGTCGACCTCTTCGATCAGACGGAGGTAATCTTCCGGCCCGGTCGGGATCATCCACGGCATGGGCTCGATGGAAAACTTCGTCTTCTTCGGTTTTGCAGTGTCGATGATCTTTTGAATGGTCTCGACCGTCTGCTTTCGGGCTTCCTCGGTGAAATTCTCCCGATAACCGCCGTCCCAGCGATCTCCGTGCGGGGCGCCGGCAACATTGACCACGCAACGTGCTCCGATGGCGTCCGCCATGCGGATCTGGCCGACAGTGTAGTCAAAGACTTCCTGACTCACCTTCGGATCGGAGGAAAGCATGTTGCGCCATACGCCGACTTCGGCGATGGTCAGGTCCGCTTCGCACGCCGCTTTCGCATACGCTTCGATCGTTTTTTCATCGGAGTGACAATCCAGCGGAAAGACTACGGTGCGGCAGTCGCATTTGCGGTGCAGATCCGCCCAAATTTCGGCACTTTCGTAACTAAGTGCATAACTGATACCTAATCTCATAAAACCCCCTGTATGGCCCTCTAAACGCGATCTGCGCATATTCGGATCGGTTTGAGCGGCCTCTTTTGTTTATTCAGGCGTTCCAAAAGTGCAGAACGGTCGGATCGAAGGATGATAGATCCTTCACGCCCGTCCGCGCCATCACGGAAGCCAGTTCGTCCGTCATCTCCCGGATCCGGTCGGCAACCGCCTGCCCGCCGTTTTTCAGCGGCTTCATCAACTCGCGTCCGACCGAAACTCCGTCCGCGCCGAGTGCCAGCGCCTTATAGGCGTCCATGCCGCTTACGATGCCGCAATCAACGATGATCGGAAAGTCCGGTCCCACCGCCTTGCGGATCGCAGGCAACACTATAAGCGGCGGCACGGAGTACTCCATCATGTTGTGATGGTGCGACAAAACGATGCCCGCAGCCCCGGCCCTCTGCGCCTTCACCGCATCGGCAACGCTCAGCACGCCCTTCACGATGAACGGCAACGGCGACGCAGCCTGAATAAACGCAGCCAGCTGCTCCGTGCTCTTCGGCTTCATATCAAAGCCCAGCACATGATCGTACGTACCATGGCCGGAGAAACTGTGGTCAATGTCCATCCCGACCGCAAACGCTCCGGCCCTCTTTGCGTGCCCGATCCTGCGGAACACTTCCGCATCGTCCGCGTGCGGCTTAATGATCTTTATTGTTTTCGCCCCGGTCGCGATGATGTGCTCGAGTTCTT
This sequence comes from Lachnospiraceae bacterium, assembly GCA_017550425.1. GTDB lineage: Bacteria > Bacillota > Clostridia > Lachnospirales > Lachnospiraceae > UBA1201. The sequence continues at coordinate 15,340 of JAFZPG010000098.1, forward strand.
CATCGCTACCCATGCCATACCAGTGGATGGTCCCGGCGTCTCTGGCCCCGATAGCATACTGCGCCATCGCATCCTCACAGATATCGTGAAGATGCGACAGCGCAGCTGTCATGATCGGAGTTTGGATCTCCCACCCCCAAAGCATACGCTTCGTGGATGGAAGATCCGCGTCCATATACCGGGTCTCCAACAGGATCGAATCAAAATATCTTCTGGTTATCTCATCAGAATTCCCTCTTCGTTCCATCGTAAGCCCCCTTACTGTTCGAATTATGATTTTTTCATGATCGCAGGTGTCCAGTACTCCTGCCCGTACATATCCGTGAATACATAGGTGATCTTCACGGTCTCATTTTCCAGCATCCAGTCGGTCACCTTCAGGTTCGCCGGATCGGTCACCGTCATCGGATCGCCGAACATGTAGCTGTCCTGATATTCGCCCTCGTAGGAATAGAAGTCACATACGAAATCCAGGCGATCTCCGGCGGACAGTGACAGTTCGCTCTTCGCGATGGTCTCGGTCTCGTCGTCCTGATAATCACGCAGCACGCCGACCACACGTCCGGGAGCGTTGCCGTCCGGGAACTCCACGAGGAGCTGAACGGGCTCTTCCGTAACAATGCTGTTGGTAAGCAGCGCCGGAATATAACCATAGATCGCGCTTACCTTATCACCATCCATCAAGGTCTCGGTGTGATAGTAAGGAACGACCTGGTCATTCAGGGCGATCCAGCGGACTTCGGTGTTCGCGACCATGCGGTCCTTATCATCGTAATCGAGGAGATTATCCAGACCGAGGTCAATGTATCCCTCGCCATCATCGAGTAGCACGTTTTTATCCGCAAGATGGATCATGTTCCACTGCTTATCCGGCATGTCGATGATATATTTTCCGTCCTCTTCGATCCAGTTCAGATACTTCGTATCGAAGTGATGCTCGGCAATGTAAGAACTGATCTGAGCGGTCGACAGGCCGCTGTCCTTAAGGAATTCGATGTTGTTCTCATCCAGGCCGCGGACCTTATTGCCGTTCGCGCTGCCGTTGCGGAAGAACATTCCGAGCAGATCGCCGATCACGTCAGAATCGTCGGAGGATGACTCCTCGCCGCCGCCAAACAGGGAATCCAGAATGGAACCCGAACCGCCGGAGGAAATGACGCCACTCGTCTCCAGGCTTGCGAACTGCTTGATACACTTTGTGTACTCGGCATCCATGCCGATCTGATTGTATGTCTTGCACGCCGCATCGACCTGTTTTGCCTTCTTATACGGGAAATAGATCGAAATGCCGTACGCATTCTTCATGTTCGAAGATGTCTTATTATACTTAACAGCGCTCTGAATTGCGGAGCTTAACGCCTTCGCTTCAGAGGTTCCGATGTTGTTCGCCAGGTTCACTAGGTCGACCTGGTCGATCTTGGAACTGGTAGCGAACTCACGCGCACCCGCACGGGCTTCGGAAACCTTCTCGTACTCTTCTTTATTCAGAAGATCGGTGACGCTCTTTGCAAATGCAGAAAGCTTCGACGGAACCGTATTCGAGAACTCCGCCAGGTCCGTGATGGACAGGGTCGTCTTCTGTCCGTTACACTCACGGTCACATTCGGAAACGAAATCGTCAATGATGTATTTACCGATCTCGGTCGTGGCCATGGAAGTGTTGGAGGAAAGCTTATTCAGCCAGTTGGTATAGTACCAGCCGATACCGGGCTCGGTCTCTTCGGACGCGATCAGGTAGTCGGCATAATTATCCAACATAAGCGCGGTTTCTGCCGTCGCCATCAGGCAGGCATCGAAACCGATGAAATCAAAGGTCACACCTGCGTTCTTCAGTGCCGTATTGATGCCGGCCAGCGTCATGGAGTCGCCGTTGCCGTTCTTTTCATCATAACCGAAGCCGGTGACGGAGCCGCCGCCGTGATCCCAGAGGATCAGTTCGTTTCGGTTCGCCGGATAGTTCTGCGCGCAGTACTTGATGAAATCGGTCAATGTCGCAGGATCGGTCATCGGCTTGCTGCCCCGATTATCCTCCAGGCGGATCAACTGGTGCGTGCTGCCATTGACTTTATAAAACTGGTGTACGGAATTGCTGATGCCCTGGATATTCCACTTCTTCGCGCCTCCGGTGCAGAGAATGATATTCACCTTATCGGAGGTATTGGCCTTCAGCATCTCCTGGATATCGTTCGATGCCATGCCGGCTTCGGACTCCAGGTCGGTACCGCAGATATAGACCATCAAAGTAACAACGTCGTTGCCGTTGCCTTTGATCACGGTGCGCTTATTCCGGGAACCGCTGGCTACACTGGTATCTATACTCGTAGAGTTCGTGGACTGTCCGCTGACAACGCTGCTGCCACCGCCGCCGGAAGAACCGCCGCCGATCAGACCGGTAATACCGCCGTCACCGCCATCATCGCCGCCAAACAGGCCGCTTAAGAAATCTCCGCCGCCCATAAACATAACGACTAAAATGATGATCAGCAAAAGTCCGCCACCACCGCCGGCCTTCGTCGCACGGGACATCGGACGACGTCCGCCGCCACCGTAAGAACTGCCGCCGCCACTGCTGTGACTGCTGCCACCGCTGCTGTGGGAACCGGAACTTCCGCGCCCTACGGAACCGCTGCCGAGGCCGCTGCCTCTGCGTCCGCCCGCGCTGCCACCACCGCTAACACTACTACCTCTTCCTGCAGGTCTTGCCATAATCTACCTCACTTCACTTAGATCACATTTTATCAGTCAGCCCACTTCGGGCATTATCGACCATACTACGCCTTAAAGTATAACATACCCCCCTGTGTTTTACAAGATGAACACAGGGGGGTATGTGAAATTTTATGTGATCTATTCGGGGATCTTCAAGGCCTCGACCATGTCGATCTTTTTGTTTTTGCGGCTGACCATGAGCCCTACGAAGAACGAAACGCCGAAGGTCAGCAGGATCGAAAGCAGATAGGTGGTAAACCGGATATGCAAGGATAGTTCATAACTGCTGCCCAGCGTTACCAACAGGATCTGCAGGGCTGCGATCCCGGCTGGGATGCCGAGCGCCACGCCCAGAACCGTCATCCAGATATTCTGGTCGATCAGGATCCGGCTGATGTGCCGGTCTTTAAAGCCTACAACTTTCAGAGTCGAAAGTTCACGGTAACGCTCCGTGTAGCTCATCACGCCGAGGTTATACAATACGACGATTCCCAAAACAACTGCGATGACTGCCAGCAGTACGATCATCAGGTTCATGATCTCGGTAAAGCTGTTGAACGTATCGATCAATGCCTGCTTCGTCTGCGTCGAAGATATGATCGGGCTTTCCTCGATGTCGGCCACGTTGGTAAACAGGGCCGATTTGCTATACTTGACGCCGATGCTGTCCGCATAGGTGTCGCTCATCATTACACTTTCGGGGATCGACTGGACTACATTGATCACCTTCAGGTCATATTTATCGGACGTGCCGTAGACCGAAACCGTAAACGTATCTCCCGCCTTCAGGCCTTCCTTTCGGGCAATGCGTTCGCAGATCAGCACACCGTCCTCCGGCAGGTCGATATGCTCGCCGCCCCGCTTTACAAAGCGATAGTACGAATGCTTCAGGCCATAGATCTCCATGGAGTACGTATTCTCCCCGATCTGAACGCCCAGGTCGGCCGTCCAGTCGGCATCGTATTTTTCGATCAACTCAGCGACAGCACGATCATCCGTCAGTTCCGTGTCCAGAACGATTTTGGTATGATAATTGATCGCATCTTCAAAGAAATCATCGATATAACTGTCCAATGCATCCTTCATGCCGAAGGAAGCGACCAGGATCAACATACAGCCGATGATACCGAACAATGTCATGAAGGAACGCGACTTATGCCGCAGGATGTCACGAATGTTCCACTTTGTGGCGAAAGAAAGGTTCTTCCATGCTTTTTTGTTTTCGATCCACATGCGGCGCATCGCCTTCGGCGCGTAGGGCCGCAGAGCATCCGCCGCCGTACCCTTCATCATCGAAGCGACCGAATACAGCGTAGCCAGGACCAGCACCGCATTGATCAAAACGACCACCGCAATGCTCCATAAAGGCATGTGCAGATCCCAATACTCCATGTCCATGTAATCACCCATGACCGAATTCGGATTGATAAAGAAATGGCCGATGAACAGGCCGATGACGATACCCAGTGCGGTTCCGGTCAGGCTGATGAACAGTCCGTAGGCCGAATAATGCCGCAGGATGCGCCGGTCCTTAAAGCCCAGCGACTTCAGCGTTCCGATCTGCGTCTTCTCGGAAATGCTGATACGATGCATAGTGGTGATCATGGTCAGGATCGCGATCGCCAGGAAGATCACCGGAAGCACGGCCGCCATGGCCTTGCCTTCCGTCATCTCGCCGTGGGCTTCGGCATAACTGGTCACCAGTTCCTTATCGACCACCATGTAGGACTTCCCGAGCGCCGCTTCGGCTCTTTGGATCATCGTGTCCTTATCCAGTCCGCTGCGCACATGGATCTGCGGGAAGAAAGTCATCCCGATCTTCGCCTTCATGTAGGCGGGGGAAATATATACATAACCGGTCTTATCGAAGTCCGGCATCAGCTGGGTCTTATCCACCAGGCAGATGAGGTATTCACCGGATTTGATGAGGCCACGGATCGGACCCGAAAACTCGATGTTTTTATACATCATGGAGAATGTATCTCCGACGCCCAGCCCGTTTGCCTTCGCATAGCGTTCGCAGATCCACAGGCCTTCCGTATCTTCGGGATCGTAGGGCGCGCCTTCCGTCACTTTAAATCCGGACACCGCGATGTTTTCACTCATGGTCAATGCGATGATGTCGTCATCGTCTTTGCGGGATACATTGACCGAAAGGAAGCGGCTCGCGGCGTCTACGCCCTCGATCTTTTCGACCGCCGCCAGCTCTTCTGCGATAAAACCGCGTTCGTTCACGATGCGGTAATCCGCAAAGCCCGTATCTTCAAAAGCTTTTGCCACATTGACTTCCAATGTCTTCCACTCGATGTTGAAACCGAGGAAGATACCGACGCCCAGGCCTACCATGATGATCATGGAGATGAACTGCGCCTTGTAGCGTCCGATGGTGCGAAACAGTTTTTTCGTCAGCATACTTACCACTCCACTTCTTCGACCGCCAAAGGCTTATCGTTATTGATCACTTCTTTGAACTTTCCGTTCTTAACATGTACCACAGTGTCCGCCATCTTCGCGATGTTCTGGTTATGTGTAACGATGATCGTCGTCTTGCCGCGTTCTTTTGCCATGCTCTGCAGGAGCTTCAGGATCTTGACACCGGTCTCGGTATCCAGGGCGCCGGTCGGTTCGTCGCACAGCAGGATATCCGGGTTCTTCGTAAGTGCACGGGCGATCGAAACACGCTGCTGCTCACCGCCGGACAGTTCCACCGGGAACTTATACATATGATCCCCGAGACCGACTTCGCGGAGCATCTCGTGACTGGACAGCGGTTCTTTGGCGATCTCCTTCACCAAAGCGACATTTTCCAAAACGGTCAATGTCGGGATCAGGTTGTATGCCTGAAAAACAAAACCGACGCCGGACGCGCGATACTCCGCGAGCTGATCTGCGTTTAATGTTGAAATATCTTTTTCTTTGATCTTTATGGTCCCGGACGTAGGACTGTCCAGTCCGCCGATCAGATTAAGGAGTGTGGATTTGCCTGCGCCGGACGGCCCCAGGATCACGATCAACTTGCCGCTCTCCAGTTCCAGGCTCACATCGTCCAAAGCTTTCTGCTCATAGTCACCTACTTTGTAAATTCTTGATACGTGGCTGATCTCAACGATTTTCATTCTTCTTCTCCTGTCCATCCCAAAGGATCCGCGGGCCCTGCTGATCTTTGAAATAATTATTTATAGATATCAACATTTAAACATATGCTTAAATGTTCCATCCATTACATGTTACCCCATTATAACCCGAATGTCAACCGTTTTTTTCAATTTTTTTCATCCTTAAGGTTTTTGTAAGAAATCTGTATAAAGGGACTTTTTGATGTTTTTTCGGATTGTAACATATAAAAAACGACCGATAAGCGTTGCTTATCGATCGTTTATCGGATGGTCACGGATTCGCCGTTCCAGAAGTGCATTTCCCTGTTATTTCAAGGGTTTTACTGCCATTTTCCGCTCAAATCGTTTTTTTGATCCGGTCCGGTGCCTCCGGGCACTTTCTGCCGGTTCGATCATTCAAATCATTATAATACTCGAAAAAGAGACGCTTATGTAAATAGGACTTAGTATTCTCTCAGTCCTATTTTAACCTGAGATCACAAAAAAAGGGATACTCATAACAGAGTACCCCTGAATAATAATATTATACCCCATACGTGTCGGGGCATTTATGCCTTTACTTCACCGACATCGTAACAATGTCCGAG
>JAFZPG010000099.1 GCA_017550425.1 Lachnospiraceae bacterium
GATAGGGCAGAGGTGGAAGCACAGTAATGTGTTAAGCTGACTGTTACTAATAGGTCGAAAGCTTGATCTAAGGTTTAAGCGCAAAGGAAGTCGCAATGATCTATATGCAGTTTTGAAGGTGTAAGCAACACTTTCATGAGTTTTCCTCGATAGCTCAGTCGGTAGAGCACGCGGCTGTTAACCGCGCTGTCGTAGGTTCGAGTCCTACTCGGGGAGCACATCGGATTTTATTCCGATAACAATTACCGTCGAAGCTTTTCTTCGACCTGATCATTTGGCCCCATGGTCAAGCGGTTAAGACATCGCCCTTTCACGGCGGTAACAGGGGTCCGAATCCCCTTGGGGTCACTGTAATAGATCGCGAAGCGACCTGTTACTCGAGAAATTATCCTCGAAGCGAAGCACGTCAGTGCTGAGATCCGAATAATTTCGAGCAAACACAATATCCAGTAGGCCGATGTGGCTCAATTGGCAGAGCAGCTGATTTGTAATCAGCAGGTTATCGGTTCGAGTCCGATCATCGGCTTCAAACATTACCACCTGGACCTTTAGCTCAGTTGGTTAGAGCAACCGGCTCATAACCGGTCGGTCCCGGGTTCGAGTCCCCGAAGGTCCACGACAACCCAGGGGTTTGATAATATGGCCCAGTGGCTCAGTTGGTTAGAGCGCCGCCCTGTCACGGCGGAGGTCACGAGTTCGAATCTCGTCTGGGTCGTTGTAACAGGTCAACGAAGTAGACCTGTTACGTGAGAAATTATCCTTGAAACGCGATGCGTCAGCATTCGAGTTTCAAATAATTTCGAGCATTAGTGGTTTGCGTAGCAAACCTACCTTGTATACTGAGGGCATCAGTACATTGAAATTCTATGGGGTCTTAGCTCAGCTGGGAGAGCATCTGCCTTACAAGCAGAGGGTCATAGGTTCGAGCCCTATAGGCCCCATTCGTACCGATCTTTCACCCGCAAATTTCGGTACACGCGTCCCACAGATCATCTGTGGCAGTCCTATGTAAGCCGGCGTGGCGGAATAGGCAGACGCACAGGACTTAAAATCCTGCGGGTAGCGATACCCGTACCGGTTCGATTCCGGTCGCCGGCATACCTCAATTTAATATGTGTGCGTAGCTCAGCTGGATAGAGCGTCTGACTACGGATCAGAAGGTCGGGAGTTCGAATCTTCTCGCACACGCTACATGAAAAGTCTTCAGCCTATGCTGGGGGCTTTTTTGTTGCTTTCCAACGGGTTATTTGCATTTTCCGCGGATTTCGGATATAATATAAGTTGGTGTGCTATGCCGACCGATGGCCGACAGGCACAGAAAACTTAATGATCAGGAAGGATTATGATGGATCGAAAACGTATCGCGATGATGGCAGGCGTCGGAGTGGCAGCTGCGCTCGTTCTGGCATTGATCGCTGTAGTGATCTTGCGTGCGGTAGGCGTGATCGCCGTTCCGTTTGTGGATGCAAATGCGACGAAAGCTGCAGTTGAGACAACATTGCCCGAAAGTGAAGGAAGCACGGCGGACAATGCATCGACGGAGGCGACGGTAAACTCGGCGGAAGAGACCACCCAAATCGCAAAGTCCGGGGTGACAGAGCCGCCCACCGAAGATCCCGCGGAGACTTCCACGGAGGAGGTTACCTCGACGGAGGAAGAGACAGAGACACAAACCGAGGACGAAACACAGGAGAGTACCGAGGAAACTGCCGAGGAAACGGTTCCGGAGACGAAGGAACCTCCGACCTACCGTTTTGTTGAACCGCTGTTACATTTGGAAGCAGGCGAGGAACAGATGAGTGGTCTGGTGTGCTCAGATCCAACGGCACCGCCGGTTCCGGTATATTGGAGCTCAGCAAATCCCGAGATCGCGGATATCATCGATGGTATGATCTACGCGAAATCCGAAGGCGTGACTACATTGACCGCGAAGTTAGAGGGGCAGGAGATCACGTGTCAGGTGCAGGTGCACGAGCCCACACTGCTTGTATATATCAACTATTCATATCTGAATCTGCTGCCCGGTGAGAAGAAGCAGCTGGCTGTGGGCGTGGAGCCCGCAGACACGAAGCAGAATATCGCGCTCTCCTGGCAGTCGAGCAATACGAAGGTGGCGACGGTCGACGGAAACGGCGTGGTCACCGCTAAGAAAGCCGGCACGGCGCGCATCGTCGGTCATGTCGGAAAGAAGTATGAAGTATGCTGTGATGTTGTGGTGGAAGCGAAGCTGGAAAGCCTGACATTCATCGACGGTAACATCACGATGCAGCCCGGACAGACGCGGTTCTTACCGGTTTCCGTCGTTCCGGTGGAAGCAGCTTCCGGTAAGGCAATCGTTTGGCAGTCGTCCAAACCGGAGGTGGCGACGGTCGATCAGGGGGGCAATGTTTATGCGCTGTCCCCGGGTAATGCAACGATCTCCGTCTTCGTCGGGGATGATTATACGGCCTGTGTAGTCATGGTCAAAGAACCCGCGACACAGCCACCTACACAGCCGCCGACAGAAGCACCGACGCAGCCGCCCACAGAGGCTCCGACCGAGCCGCCGACGGAAGAGTCGCTGCCTGTGGAAACGAGTGAGGCGGAAACGGGCGATGTCGGAGAAAGTTCCGCGGATGTACCGACCCAGGAGCCGACATTAGAGCCGCCAACGGAGGCACCGACCTCCCCGCCCGAGGAGACATTGCCCACGGTGACACCGGCAGAGTCCGACCCGGGAGAAACGCCGGGAGTGATCGAAACCGAGCCGGAAACCGATCCGATCCCGGAGGTTCCGCTGCCGCCTGCACCGCAGGTGACTTTGGTATTTGACGCAGGACACGGCGGCAAGTTCGTCGGTTCAAACTACGGCGCAGGAACCTATCTGCTCAGACCGGATGGCGATCAGTATGAGAAAGATCTGACGTTGGTGGTTGCATTGATGGCAAAAACTTACATCGAGGATCATTACGAGGGTGTGACGATCGTGATGACGCGTACCACAGATACACATTTATCGACGGATCAGGTGGAGGATCTGAAACTCCGTTGTGCGATCGCTGCGCAGGTCGGGGCGGATGCCATGATCAGCTTCCACTTTAATGCGGTCGCATCGCACAGTGCCGCAGGAGCCGTCGTGCTCTGTTCACAAAAACCGACCGTGGCAGCGACCAGCGCCGGCATCGGAAACTGTGTTCTCGACGAACTCGAGAAACTCGGGATCGGCCGCCGTGGTGTCGCGACGAAGCTTTTGGGCGATACGGGCCTGGATTATTACGCGATCAATCGTCACTGCGCAGCCTACGACATCCCGGGCATCATTATCGAGAACTGTTTCTTTGATAACCCTGCGGAGGTGCCGTTCTTCGACAGCGAGGCAGCGCTCATGAACCTGGCTATCGCGGACGTAAAAGGCATCGCGAAGTATTACGGACTGAGAGAAAAGTGAGTTAGACAAAACCACTGAAATATATTAATTCATTTAAGGAGTAATGGATCATGGATGAGAAAACAGTAAATACGGAGGCAATGGAGGAGAAATTGCCCTCCATGGATGATTTCAAAGAGGAGCTGGAGGCTTCGTTTAAGCGCGTAAAGACGGGCGATATCATGAAGGCGACGATCGTTTCGGTCGACGAGATGGAGGGCGCAGTTGCGGACCTCAACTACTATGCACCCGGTAAGATCGCGGTCGATGAGTTCTCGGACGACCCGAAGTTCGCCATCATGGAGGAAGTTCATCCCGGCGATGTTGTGGACGCGATCGTTCTGCGTCCGGATGACGGCGCGGGCAATATCGTGCTTTCCGTAAAGCAGGCAGGACAGGAACTGGCCTGGGATAAATTTGCCGCATATGAAAAAGAGAAGAAGACGCTCAGCGTGCAGATCAAGGAAGCAGTCAATGGCGGCGTGATCTGCTACCCGGAGGGCATCCGCGCATTCATCCCTGCGTCGAAACTCTCATTGACCTATGTAGAAGACCTGAAGACCTTTGTAGGTAAGAAGGTGGACGCGCGCGTGATCGACGTGGACGCGGAAAATAAGAAACTCGTGCTGTCCTGCAAGGAGATCCTGGCAGAAAAAGCTAACAAAGAAAAAGAAGAGATGATCGAGCGCATCGCGGTCGGAAGCATCGTGAACGGAACCGTTGAATCGTTGCAGAACTATGGCGCATTCGTCAACATCGGCGACGGCGTATCGGGTCTGCTGCACATTTCCCAGATCAGCAACAAGCGCCTGGCGCATCCGAAGGAAGTGCTGAAGGAAGGACAGCAGATCCGCGTGAAGATCATCAAGGTCGAAAAGGGTAAGGTCAGCCTCTCCATGAAAGAGGCGGAGACCGTCATGGATAAAGATATGGACTCGAAGGCCCCCGTGGAGTATTCCGATAACGGCAAGGCCGTAACGAGCCTGGGAGCACTGTTTAAGAACATCAAGTTAGACTGAGGATATGGATACATTGGCCGAAAGAGGGACCGTCATGGAAGAGAAGATCCAACTGAAGATTACGATGACAGAGCAGAATATCAAGGAATATGTTTACGGACAGACCCTGAAGTCCGGACGCGGCATCGCATTTGCCGCCTTAGGCGTGATCGCGATCGTGATCCTGGTCTACTCGTGGGAAGCCCAGAACCTTATGACTAAGATCTGCCTGATCGGCATCGCATCGATCTATCTGGTCGTGCAGCCGGTCCTGACCATCCTGAAGGCGAATACGCTGTCCAAACGTCCGGAACTCTTCGTGCCCATCGAGTATGAGATCGATGAGGAAGAGGTGGCCGTGACGCAGGGCGAGGAGCACATCGTGTACCGCTGGGAGGACGGCTTCCGTTTCGTGGTGAAGAAGAACCTCCTGCTCATGTATGTGAGCCGGATCAATGCGTACATTTTCCCGAAGGACCAGCTCGGGGATGATTACATGCGGCTGCTGACCATGGCGAAACGCCATAATTGCCCCGTTCGTGCATGAGAAGGGTGAGCGGAAAATGAGTGAGAAAACATTACAGGACGCCGAGCGGATCTACATGATGCAGCCCGGCGAGACGTGGACCTTTCTGTCGAACGGACCTATGGAGACGGCGCAGATCGCGAAGGCGGCAGCGAAACACGCGCAGAGTGGTGACGTGTTCTGCCTAGACGGGGATCTGGGCGCGGGAAAAACATTTTTCGCGCAAGCCTTCGGCGCGGCGCTCGGCATTGACGAGCCCATCGTCAGCCCGACCTTTACCATCGTGTCGGAATACGACGGCGGACGGCTGCCGATGTACCATTTTGATGTCTATCGCATCGACGAGATCGAGGAGATGGACGAGATCGGATTTGATGAGTATGTTTACGGAACGGGTGTGACGCTGATCGAGTGGGCCTGCCAGATCGAAGAGATCCTGCCGGAACACCGGTTTGCGATCCGGATCACGCGTTCCGACCCGCAGAAAGACAGCGAGCGGAGGATCGAGATATGCAAGTTTTAGGAATAGAGAGTTCGTCGCTGGTCGCGTCCGTCGCCCTGTTAAAGGACAACGTGATCATCGCGGAATATACGGTGAATTATAAGAAAACACATTCGCAGACTTTGCTTCCCATGCTGGATGAGATCGTCCGGATGACGCAGACGGACCTGAAGGAGATCGACGCCATCGCCCTGTCGAACGGACCGGGTTCTTTTACCGGTCTTCGCATCGGCTCAGCGACCGCAAAGGGTCTGGGCTTGGCGCTCGGAAAACCGATCGTGGAGGTCGGAACGGTCGAGGCGATGGCCTACCAGTGCTTCGGCTACAACGGGCTGATCTGCCCCATCATGGACGCACGGCGCAGCCAGGTCTACACGGGCCTGTACCGCTTTGATGCACAGGGGAATTTCACGGAAGTCTTCGGTCAATGTGCCCTCGGCGTCGAGGAATTGGTCGAAAAACTGAACACATATCCGGACCAGGTGTTGCTTCTGGGCGACGGCGTTCCGGTGTATAAAGAGATGGTCGAGCAGCTGGCGCCCGGACGTTTCGTCTACGCGCCCGCATTTGCCGCGAGACAACGCGCGGCGGCGGTGGCTGCCCTGGGTGCTGTACGTTTCGCGCAGGGCTGCGCGATCCCCGCAGAGGCCTCCGCGCCCGACTACCTGCGCAAATCGCAGGCGGAGCGAGAGATGGAGGAAAAGGAGCAGCAGGCATGAAGGTGATCTATCGGCCGGCGACGGTGCGCGACGCCGAGGCGCTGGCGCTGCTGGAGCAGGAGTGCTTCGGCGCGCATGCGTGGAGCGAGGACGCGCTCACGGAGTCGCTGCTCAAATACAATTATCGTTTTTTTGTCGCTGCGGAGGTGGACGAAAACGGCGAGGAGACCGGGAACATCCCGGGCTACGTCGGCATGTACATCGTGGCGGCGGAGGGCAATATCACGAACGTGGCGGTGACGGGTCCCGCGCGCGGGCAGGGCATTGGCCACGGGCTGCTGCAGGCGTTATGCGACTACAGCAAGAAGACGGACTGCATTGCCCTCACGTTGGAAGTGCGTGTTTCGAATGCGCCGGCGTTACAACTGTACCGCGATTTCGGCTTCGAAAGCGCGGGCGTGCGAAAGAATTTTTACGAGGATCCGGTGGAAGACGCCGAGATCCTGTGGCTGCATTTTGCAGTATGAGGTTACGGAATGCTTGACGTTTGTTTGCTCGGGACGGGCGGCATGATGCCGCTGCCGTACCGCTATCTGACTTCTCTGATGCTTCGCTACAACGGCGTACAGGTGCTGGTGGACTGCGGCGAGGCAACGCAGATCGCGATGAAAGAGGCGAAATGGAGCGCGAAGCCCATCGATGTGATGTGCATCACGCATTACCACGCCGACCACATCAGCGGTCTGCCCGGCATGCTTCTTACCATGGGCAATGCCGACCGGACGGAGCCGTTGACCATGGTCGGGCCGAAGGGTTTAGAGCGCGTGGTCAGCTCCCTGCGCGTGATCGCACCGGAGCTTCCGTTCCCGATCAAATTCATCGAACTGAGTGAAAATATCGAGCAACTGTCACTGGCGGGCATGGAGATCACGGCGTTCCGCCTGCAACATAAGGTGACATGCTATGGTTATAAATTTGAAGTGAAGCGCGGCGGACGTTTCGACGCCCAGCGCGCGAAGGAGCAGGGGATCCCGTTGCCGCTGTGGCATCGCCTGCAGAAGGGCGAGACGATCGAAGATCCGAATACACCCGGAAAGATCTACACACCGGACATGGTGCTCGGACCAGCCAGACGTGGCTTGAAGTTGGTCTACGCGACGGACACGCGCCCCGTTCCCGTGATCGCGGAGCAGGCGCAGGATGCGGATCTGTTCATCTGCGAAGGCATGTACGGTGATCCCGAGAAAGAAGCAAAAGCGAGAGAAAATAAGCATATGATGCTTACGGAGGCGGCGCAGCTGGCACGGCAGGCGCAGCCCAGACGGTTCTGGCTGACGCACTACAGTCCGTCCATGAACCATCCCGAAGAATATGAGAAGGACGTCCGGAAGATTTTCCCCGAGGCGGTCCTGCCGAAGGACGGAAGAAGCATAACGCTTTCGTTCGATGAGGAGTAACGAAATGGAAGAAAGACCCTGTACGATATTGGCCATCGAGTCGTCGTGTGACGAGACCGCGGCGGCGGTGGTGCAAAACGGACGGAAGGTCCTGTCCAATGTGATCTCGTCGCAGATCGAGCTGCACACCCTGTATGGGGGCGTGGTGCCGGAGATCGCGTCGCGAAAGCACGTGGAGAAGATCAATCCCGTCATCATGGAGGCCCTGGCCCAGGCGAACATGCGCCTGGAGGATATGGACGCAATCGCCGTGACCTACGGTCCCGGCCTGGTCGGCGCGCTGCTGGTCGGCGTTGCCGCGGCGAAAGCCATCGCATTTGCCGCGCAGAAACCGCTCATCGGCGTGAACCACATCGAGGGACACGTTGCGGCGAATTTCATCGCGCATCCCGAACTGGAGCCGCCGTTCATCTGCCTGATCGTTTCGGGCGGACACACACATCTGGTGGAAATGAAGGACTACGGGGAGTATGAGATCCTCGGTCGCACGCGGGACGATGCCGCGGGCGAGAGTTTCGATAAGGTCGCGCGGGCCATCGGGCTGGGCTATCCCGGCGGGCCGAAGATCGACAAACTGGCGCCGGAGGGACAGGCGAACATCCCGTTCCCGCGCGCAAAGGTCGAGGGCGCGCCGTACGATTTCAGCTTCAGCGGACTTAAGTCGGCGGTCCTGAACTACATTAACCATGAAGAGATGCTCGGGCATGAGATCCGCCGGGCGGACATCGCGGCGTCGTTCCAGGACGCTGTGGTCTCGGTGCTGGTTTCCCATGCGCTCGAGGCGGTGCACGACCGCGGCTACCACAGTCTGGTGATGGCGGGGGGCGTGGCGTCCAACAAGGGACTGCGAAGCGCCATGAGCAAAGCCTGCGAGGCGCAGGGCATTAAGTTGTACTATCCCGATCCGATCCTGTGCACGGACAATGCGGCGATGATCGGTTCGGCTGCTTATTATGAATTTATGAAGGGCCGCGTGAGCGGCTATGACCTGAACGCGGTGCCGGGTCTGAAGATCGGGCAGCGCTAGAGTTTATCATTTGGAGTCAGCGGCATGAGCACACGAAACGTACGGACGGCGGCGGTCATCCTGGCCGGTGGAAAAGGTTTGCGCATGGGCGGCGACACCCCGAAGCAGTATCTGCTGTTAGAGGGGCGGCCGCTTCTTTGCCATACGCTGGATGCGTTTGAGGCAGCGGCCTCTGTCGATGCGACCCTGGTGGTCGTCGGCGCGGCCGATGTCGATCGTGTGAGGGCGGAATTGACCGAGGTCTACGGACCGTTTGCGAAACTGGTCGATGTCGTGGCCGGCGGGCGGGAGCGTTACGACTCGTCGAAATGCGGACTGGATGCCCTGCTTACGCGGCCGGAAACCTATGACATCGTGCTGGTGCATGATGCGGCGCGGGCGCTGGTAAGCGCCGGATGCATTGACCGCGTCGTGCAGAAGGCGGCGGAGACGGGAGCGTGCGTGGCTGCAGTCCCGGTGACGGATACGGTGAAACAGAGCGCGGACGGCGACCGGATCGACCGGACCCTGCCGCGGAAGGAACTGTTTGCGGTGCAGACGCCGCAGGGCTTCGCGACGGATCTGCTGACGACGGCGTATGCGGCCATGGAGGAGCAGAGAACGCAGGCGCCGGAGGCATTTGCCGAGACGGCAAAAAACATCACGGACGATGCGAGCGTGGTGGAGCGCTACACCGACCATCCGGTGTACCTGGCGCAGGGCGAGGCGACGAACCGCAAGGTGACGTTGGCCGACGACCTGGATTTTGTGAATTATATCCTGCATATGCGAAAGGACGGGATTTGATATGGGCGAGAGAATGACAGAGGGTGACATCCGTAAGATACAGGAAGAGATCGATTATCGGAAACTGGTGGTGCGTAAGGAGGCTATCGCGGCGGTGCAGGAGGCCCGCGCGCACGGCGACCTGAGCGAGAATTTCGAGTACCACGCGGCAAAAAAGGATAAGAACCAGAACGAGAGCCGCATCCGCTATCTGGAGCGACTCATCGCGAACGCACAGATCATCGAGGATAAGGCACCCGCGGACGTAGCGGGCATGGACCGCACGGTGACGCTGTATTTCGAGGATGACGACGAGGAGGAGACCATTACCCTCGTGACGTCCATCCGGGGCAATTCTTCGAAAGGCCTGATCAGCATCGAGTCGCCCATCGGCAAGGCGCTGGTGGGGCATCGCGTCGGCGACCGCGTTCTGGTCGAGGTCGACGAGACCGTGTCCTACTACGTGGTCATCCGCGCAATCGGAATGGCAGACGAAAACCAGGCCATCCGAAAGTATTGAACCTGCCAATGGGGACGGTTCTCGTTGGCACAGCCGGTGGGGACGGTTCTTTTTGGCATTTTCATATAAACAGGGGGAGGTTGACAAATACATAATATAAGGGGGAATGATTCAATTTGGCCAGACAGGCACGAAAACAAAGTTTATCAGGTTTCTTTCACGTCATCGTAAGAGGAGTCGGAAAACAGATTTTGTTTGAGGAGGAAACAGATTATATCTACTATGTTTCACTCCTTAAACAATACTCTGAAGAAGAAAAGGTTTCGGTCAATGCATATTGCCTGATGGAAAACCATGTGCATCTGTTGTTGAGAGACACGGGTGACGGACCGGCTCAATTCATGAAGAAAATCGGAGTTTCTTATGCGGCCTACTATAACAAAAAATATGACAGGACGGGGCATTTGTTTCAAGATCGCTATAAAAGTGAGCCTGTGGAAACAAAAGAGTATCTGCTTACGGTTTTTCGGTATATTCTGAATAATCCTGCTGCTGCCGGCATTTGCCCAGCGTCGGAATACTTATGGAGCAGTTATCGAAAGTATGACGACCCGCTTTCGTTTGTCGATTCGAAGCCTTTATGCCGTTTGATCGGAGACTGGGAGCACTACGCGGCTTATGTTTCAAAAAAGAATTGCGATCAATGCATGGAGTATACATCTCGAAAAAAAGATGATGAGTGGGCTAAAGAAACAATTAAGTGTGTTTTGGGACTGAATTCCGGAACTGCTTTGAAGGATTATGAGAAGAGCCTCCGCGATGAAGCATTGCGCAAATTGAAACAGGCCGGATTATCGAACCGACAGATCGAGAGATTGACCGGCATAGGACGCAGCATTGTCCAAAAAGTGTAAAGAAGCAGGAAAACCCTTTTCGTAAAATATGGCCAATGATTACACAATAAGTATAATGTGCCAAAAAGAACCGTCCCCGTTGGCACGCGAAAATATTAAAAAAACAGTTGACAAGCGGGCGCAAGTAGGATATAATGTCACTTGCGTCAAAGATACCGCGCACATGATCCGCCGGGGTGTGGCTCAGTTTGGCTAGAGCACCTGGTTTGGGACCAGGGGGTCGCAGGTTCGAATCCTGTCACCCCGATGAAAGCTTTTGCGGGTGTAGTTCAATGGTAGAACACTAGCCTTCCAAGCTAGATACGTGGGTTCGATTCCCATCACCCGCTTTTGCGGTATCGAATGAGTGGGAGCTGTCCCGAATTTCAAGGGGTGGCTTTTTTCTTAAGAGTCGCAGATCAACACGCATGGTGGGTATAGCACAGCTGGTTAGCGCGTCAGATTGTGGTTCTGAAGGTCCAGGGTTCGAATCCCTGTACCCACCCTGTTTTGATTTTGAAAACCAAAATCAAAACTCGAGAAACTTCTACTAAGGAGGCTCGTCAGAGCCGCGCTGAGAAGAAGTTTCGAGCAAGTTTCGGATCGATATAATTTCGAGACTTTTACGACGGTGAGGCGATTTCGCCGTTTTTTACTGTCTGCGGACGGTGCATAAAGGGCTATCGCCAAGGGGTAAGGCACAAGATTTTGATTCTTGTATTCGCTGGTTCAAATCCAGCTAGCCCTGCTCGGGGTGCTTACTTTGCACACCGTTCAGAAAACATATGGGGCACTAGCTCAGTCGGTAGAGCACTTGACTTTTAATCAAGTTGTCGCGGGTTCGATTCCCGCGTGCCTCATGAAAGATGACCGGCCTCTTCCAATTCGGAAGAGGCCGGTCGGTTTTATTCTTCAGCTTTGATATTTTGCGGCGACAGCTTCTTTGCAAACCGCCAGGATGGTCTCAAGATCATCGCCCGCGAGCAGAAAACCGCTCTTGTGGCAGAAACGAAGGCCGGGACGACCGGAGATGGCCACGAGTTCGGCGTCCGAGTGACCGTACCATTCGCTCGGAAATTCACAGCGATGGGTGCCGGCCTCGATGTCCAGGTCGATGGCCTGTGCGTTGTAACCGCCACGTGTGGAGGGGTAGACGACGAAATCGATCTCCGGCGTCACAAAACTCTTCCATGGCATGGTCGAAGGGAGAATGAGGATGTGATCCTGCGCCTGACGCAGGGCTTCCTCCACATGTTCTTTCGCGCGCGCCATGCTTTCATAGCGCTCGATCGCTTTTCGGAGGATCTGTTTCGCCAGCTCCACGGCTTCGGCGAAACCGCTGTTTACCGGGGCGGAAACGTCCCAGGCAGGGTTGTAGTAGTCGATGGCATCGGCCAATGCATTCGGCACGCCGGTATTGTCCGAAAGGTCCAGCGGCTGGACGAATTCTTTATCAAATAACTGCCACATGGTAGGCAGTAACTTCGGGCCGAAAGCCTCCCAAAGCAGGCCGAAGGCTGCGTAGGGGATGCCGTTTTCACGCACCCGGCGGTTCGCCTGGTGGTGATCGAAAGGTCCGAGGCCAATGTCGTAGATAATGCCGTCAAAATCCGCCGGCGGGGTCAGTCCGCGCTCATACGTATAGTCAGGATTTAGGATCTGCAGAAGAGCGGTCGAAAAAACATCGTCCGCGTGGAATTTGCCGCCATGGGTATAGCCCTTCGACGGGATATTTGCCGAGTCAAACATAAGATCACCTCATTTTTGAAATAATCATAGAACGGGAAAGTCCCGATTGTTTTGATTGTAACACAGTTGCCCGGTGAAATCAATGCGTGACAATGTGACAGTGGGGACGGTTCCTTTTGTCACGGTGACAGAAAGAACCGTCCCCACTGTCACACAGGCCGCATGGCTCACTGTTTGTTCTGAGGTTGATATTTTTCGCTGAAAATGTTATGATAAAATATTGAGGGGTATATACCTGCATACAGATCACCAGGGGGAATTTTTATGACAGAGAAGAAAGAAAGGAACATGTGGTTGACCATCGGCATCATTTTGTTTGTGTGCCTGATGGCCGAGTTTTGCATTTCCTTCCTGAAATATCATTATGTGATCTTCGGAACGCGGAAAGAGTATTCGCTTCTGGAGGCGCAGACAACGAACACCAACAACTTCGTGATGCATGTCCGCGAGGGACTGGAGTGGAAGGACAACATGTTGTACGTCTCGAAAAACGGCGGCACTCTGATTTTCCAGGGCGACATCGAGGGTCTGCATTCGCTGACGTTTTCAACATTGGACATGAAGACAGGCGGCAACGTTTACGCATCATTGACCGTTGCGATCGTGGAGAAAGACACGCCGCGGACCCTGCATTCCATCTCGACGCAGACCTTCCCGGTCATGGACACCCAGCAGGAAGTCGAGCTGCTTCTGGGCGACCACAGCGACCTGATGGTGGTTCAGATCACGTTTGCAAAAGCGGCTGACGACTACCTGGTCGGCAACCTGATCCTGAACGGAGCCGACCTCCATCTGTTCCATTTCGGCCGTTTCCTGGCTCTGTTCATCCTCGTTTTGGGCATCTACATCATCGGGAAAATGCGGCTCTGGGAGCTCACCTTCGACCCAGACGACCGCAGTCACCGCATCGCTTTTGTGGCGACGATGGGCTTCTGCCTGCTGCTGGTCCTGTGGACCTATTTCGCCCTGCTCGGCCCGAAGGTTAAGGAGAAGATCGAGTACCCGCTGACGAATGTCGCGTCGCAGCAACCGTACGTGCAGCAGTTCGACGCGCTGAAAAAAGGCCGGCTGTCGCTGGATGTGGAGCCGTCGCCCGAGCTTCTGGCACTGGACAATCCGTACGACCGCGGCCAGCGGGACGGCGTTTCCGCCCTTTGGGACCGTGCTTTATACAACGGAAAATACTACTCGTATTTCGGCATTGCCCCGGTCATTTTTGTATACTATCCGTACTACACGATCTTCCGGAGCGTGCCTCCGGCCGGCACCGTTATGACGCTCTACGCCCTGGCGGGCGTGGCCGCGCTCTTCGGCGTGATCTATGAATTGATCCGCGTGTTCAAGATCCGGGCGAACCTCGTTCTGCTTCTCCTGGGAAGCGTGGCGGCGACCTTTGCCTCGGGACTTCTGCTTATGCAGCGCGGTTGGTCCTCGGTATATTACATCGCGACATTGTCCGGAGTGACCAGTCTTCTGATCTTCCTGTATGTGTCGCTACGCGCATGCCGCGCGGAGTCGAAGAAGGCGGCTGCGATCCTGTTTGCGCTGTCAGGCTTCTGCCTGCTTATCTCGGTCGCATCCCGTGTGAGCGCCTCCCTGATGGGCATGGTCCTGTGCATCCCGATCTTTATCCACTACCTGCGGAAGGAGACGGATCCGGATCGCAAGCTCAATGCTGTTCTTTGCTTTTTCATCCCGACGCTGATCGGCGCGGCACTGGTGTGCATCTTCAACGTTGCGCGCTTTGGCAGCCCGTTTGAGTTCGGCACTTCTTACCAGCTGACGGTCAGCGATATCAGTCAGAATCACTTTTCGATCAATCGTGTCCTGCCGGCGCTGTATCACTATTTTCTGCATCCGCTCAGGCTGACGCTGGACTTCCCGTTCGTGCAGATCATGAGTTCGAAACTGAATGACTACGGCTACTATGTCTATGTCGACAGCAACTTCGGCCTGTGCAACTTCCCGTTGATCACTGCCTCGTTCTTCGCGTTTTTCCTGCACCGCATTCGCCGCAAACAGATCCAAAACGGCGGCGATGTCAGCACGGCAGGCGGCGAGGATGTCGATATCCGGATGCGCCATATCCTGTACCTGACGGGCATCGGTATGTCCCTGCTTCTGGCTATCCTCGATTTCAGCGTGGGCGGCGTCATCTGGCGCTACACCTTTGATTTCGCAGTAGTGCTCGGCATCATCGGTCTCTTCGTTCTGCTCGAGGCGCACGAAGGCCTCTCCGTGTTCGGAGATGCCGTGCGGAAGGCCATCATGGGCATCGCGATGGCAGTGTTTCTGATCACGATCTTTGTCGGCTTGATGCTGTTGGTGAACCAGTATAACGGAAATTTCGTGGCTTACCCCGCGTCGTATTGGATGAAACTTAAGGACTTTTTCGTCTGGTGGTAATATTATATGTTTGATATGGTTGAATTGATCGCTCCATGCCATTTTGGGCTGGAGGCGGTCCTGAAAAATGAGATCACGGATCTGGGCTATGAGATCACGCAGGTCGAGGACGGACGCGTTACGTTTCGCTGTCCGGTGGCCGGCGTGGCCCGAGCCAATGTTTTCCTGCGCACGGCAGAGCGTGTTCTGCTGAAGGTGGGGAGCTTCCCGGCTGAGACCTTTGAGATGTTGTTTGACTGCACGAAGGCCTTGCCGTGGGAGGACTACATCCCCGCGGACGGCCGTTTCTGGGTGACGAAGGCATCGTCCGTGAAGAGTAAACTGACGGCGACGGTGACCATCCAGTCGGTCATGAAGAAGGCGATGGTCGAGCGTCTGCGCGAGAAGCTGCGGGTCACCGAACTTCCCGAGACCGGCATACCGTACCCCGTGCGCGTCTTTTTGATGAAAGATATCGCGACGGTCGCCCTCGATACGAGCGGCGAACCGTTGCATAAGCGCGGCTACCGTCAGCTGACGGCGCGCGCGCCCATATCCGAGACGCTGGCTGCGGCCCTGCTGAAGTTGACGCCGTGGACGCCCGGCCGCGTCCTGATGGACCCGTTCTGCGGCAGCGGCACCTTCCTGATCGAAGCGGCCATGATGGCGGCCGACATGGCGCCGGGCATGAACCGTGAGTTCACCGCGGAGCAGTGGAAGAACATCGTGAACCGCCGCGCCTGGTATGACGCGGGCAATGAAGCTTCTGACCGCGTGAAGGAAAACGTGCCGGAAGGCCTGCTGATCGGTTCCGATATCGACCGCGAGGTTCTGAAACTCGCACTGGCCAATGCGCGCGCCGCAGGGGTGGAGAAACAGATCAAACTGATCCGCCGCGACGTTGCGGACATGAAGCATCCGGCGTCCTATGGTTTTGTCGTGACGAACCCGCCTTATGGTGTCCGCCTCGAGGAGCAGGCTACACTCCCCGCTTTGTATAAGAGTTTTGCGGATGCGTTTAAGAGACTGGACTGCTGGTCTGCCTACGTGATCACGCCGTTTGAGGGCGTCGAGCAGGCTTTCGGCCGCCCGGCGGCGAAAAAACGCAAGATATATAACGGCATGTTGCGTACCGACTTCTATTCATTTCCCGGTCCCAGACCGATGTTTCGAAAGGAAAATGCATGAGAACGATTTTATTTGCAACCTCGAATGAGGGGAAAATGCGGGAGATCCGCATGATCTTACAGGACCTGAACGTGCAGGTCGTTTCGCTGCGTGAGGCGGGCCTGTCGGGCGTGCCCA
The DNA here is from genome assembly GCA_017550425.1 of Lachnospiraceae bacterium. Taxonomy (GTDB): domain Bacteria; phylum Bacillota; class Clostridia; order Lachnospirales; family Lachnospiraceae; genus UBA1201. The sequence goes on from JAFZPG010000099.1 coordinate 16,133, forward strand.
TCGTGGAGGACGGTTCGACCTTCGAGGAAAATGCACAGATCAAGGTGGATACCCTGCGCGCCTACATCGAGGAGCATGAGATAGAGGAACTTAAGGAGGCGATCATCCTGGCGGATGACTCGGGACTGGTCGTCGACTATATCAACGGCGAGCCGGGCATCTATTCCGCCCGCTACCTGGGTGAGGACACCTCGTATGATGTGAAGAATTCCGTCATTATCGAGCGCCTGGCGAATGCGAAGGACGACGCGCGGAGCGCGCGTTTCGTATGTGCGATCGCCGCATATCTGCCGGCCACGGACGGCAAGCGGGAGCGCCGCGTGACGACCTTCGGCATCATGGAGGGCCGCATTGCCCAGAAGCCTGCAGGCTCGGGCGGTTTCGGCTATGATCCGATCCTGTTCCTGCCGGAGTACGGCAAAACGAGCGCGGAGCTGACGGCGGAGGAGAAAAACGCGATCAGTCACCGCGGAAAGGCGCTGCGCGCCATGAAGAAGATTATCGAGGAAAGATGGTTTTAAGCGATGGAAGTTACGGAAAATACACGGATCATGATCGTGTCCGACACGCACCGGGCGCATGGAAATCTGAAGCGCGCACTGGATGCGGAGGGCCACATTGACCTGCTGATCCATCTGGGCGACTCCGAGGGTAAGGCGGGCGAGATCCTGGACATGATCGACTGTCCGCTGGAGATCGTCGCGGGAAACTGTGACTCGGCGTTTTCGGATCTGTCCCGTGAGAAGGAGATCCGCATCGGGCGGTACAATGTCCTGCTGACCCACGGACATATCTACCGCGTCTCGCTAAGCCTGGAGTACATCCTGCAGGACGCGCGCGGCATGGGCATGGACATTGTGATGTTCGGGCACACGCACCGGCCGGTGGTGGAGAATAAAAACGGCGTGATCGCCGTGAACCCGGGAAGCATCTCGTATCCGCGCCAGCAGGACCGTCGCCCGTCCTACATCATGATGGAGTTCGACCGTCTCGGCGACCCGTTTTTCACGATCAAATATATCGACGTATGAAATGATAGAAGAAAATGATCAATCAGACCTATAAGGCGATGCTGCAGAATAAGTCGGTCATTCGCCAGATGAGTGAGTATGCAACGAAGCGGAAGCAGGAGATCGGAGCGGAAAATGTCTTCGATTTCAGCCTGGGCAATCCCAGCGTTCCCTGCCCCGAAGACTATACAAAGAAGACCATCGAGCTCCTGGAGACGCAGGATCCGATGACCCTGCACGGCTACAGCCCGTCGCTGACATTGCCCCAGGTGCGCGCTGCGGTAGCGAAGAGCCTGAACGAGCGTTTCGGCATGGACTACAAAATGGAGCACATCTTTATGACCAGCGGCGCGGCCGGCGCCATCGCGCATGCGGTCCGCGCGGTCACGAAGCCCGGCGACGAGGTGCTGACATTCGCCCCGTTCTTCCCTGAGTACCACCCGTACGTCGACCAGACGGGCGCCATCCTGAAGGTCGTGCCGGCGAACACGGCGGACTTCCAGATCAATGTGGATGCCTTCGTTTCGATGTTGAACCCGAAGGTGGCGGCAGTCCTCATCAACACGCCGAACAATCCTTCCGGCATCGTGTATTCGGAGGAGACCATCTGCAGACTCGCCGACATCCTGCGCGCAAAGCAGGAGGAGTACGGCCATGAGATCTTCCTGATCAGTGACGAGCCGTATCGCGAGATCCAGTTCGACGGCCGCAAGCCCCTGTATGTAAGCAAATACTATGACAATACGATCAGCTGCTATTCGTTTTCGAAGAGCCTGAGCCTGCCGGGCGAGCGTATCGGTTACGTGGCGGTGAACCCGCGCGCGGTCGATGCGGAGTATATCGTGCCCATGTGCGGCCAGATCAGCCGCGGCATCGGACATAACTGCCCGTCGTCCCTCATTCAGCTGGGCGTGGCGGAGGTCCTGGATCAGACGAGCGATCTCTCGGTCTACGAGAAGAACATGAACCTCCTGTACGACAAACTCGTGGAGCTCGGCTTCACCGTAGTGCGCCCCGGCGGCACCTTCTACATCTTCCCGAAGGCCCTCGAGGACGATGCGGTCGCCTTCTGCCAGAAGGCGCTTAAGCTCGACCTCGTGATCGTGCCCGGCGACAGCTTCGGCTGCCCCGGTTACTTCCGCATCACCTACTGCGTCGACACCGACATGGTCATCCGCAGCCTGCCCAAATTCGAGCAGCTGGCGGCCCTGTACAAAGCCTGATCAAGACGGAGACGGTTCCTACGTCTCCCGTAAAAATATGTCTCTGCTTTAAAACGCTTGGGAGTTTTTTCCGTAGCGTCTCCTGCGAAATGCAATCGACGCCGGTCAGGTCACTTCGCTGTGATGATCAGGAGCTCACTCGATGCCGGCTTTTCGGGGTCCCGCGTCGAACAGAGTGAGTTTTCTTGATGAAAACTCATCTGTCTAGCGCGAAAATCGGACTTGTGGACCGATTTTCGCCCCGAATCCGGCATCTCGTTTGCTGTGATCATCATCAGCTCGATCCAATGCCCGGCTTACGATCGCATTTCCGTCAGTCACGCTACGGAAGCCGGAACGATTCCGGGCGTTTTAAAGCAAGCTCCGATTATGAGGGAGACGAAGGAACCGTCACCGTCTCACCGACATTTTGAAATGCCCGGCTCGGATGCTTTCGGGCGCCTCAAGGTTGCGGCGCATCGGGGCATAACGGAGCCTGCAGATGCAAGGCGGGTATTGATCGAGCTGTAGAGCATCTTCGCGAGAGAGGATCCGAATCAGGGGCGAAAATCGATTCTTCCAGATCGATTTTCGCGCACGCTGAGGGCGTTTTCGCGTCAGGCGGGAGCCTGGCGCTGTCAGGAAAACGGCCGAAGTCGTAGCGGGACCCCTGAAATCCGGATCCGGTTCGAGCGATTAGATGGTCACAGCGCAGTGAACTTCCCGCCGGCATCTGCAGGCTCCGGAAGGAAGCCCGATGCGGGGGACTAAAGGAACCGCCACGGAATTAAACTCCCCCGGGGGCGTTTCAAAGCAAATAGAATAAAGTGCAGAGGGGCATTTCGATTGCCCTTTTTGAGTGTGTTATGAATCAGAGTAAGTTTAAGAGTAAGTTTATTGGCGACCGGCAGTTTTACCGGGGCGTGCTTACGATCGCGCTGCCGATCATGATCCAGAATGGCGTTTCGAATTTCGTGAGCCTTCTGGATAATCTTATGATCGGGCAGCTGAACGAAAATGCATTGTCCGGTGTCTCGATCGCCAATCAGTTGATATTTGTGTTTTATCTGGTCATCTTCGGGGCCAGTGCCGGCGCTGGCATTTTCACCGCGCAGTATTACGGAAAGGGCGACCATGAAGGAGTGCGTGATACGTTCCGCTTCAAATTGGTCATGAATTTCTTCCTTACCTCCGTTTGCATCGTGATCTTCATGCTGTTTTCCGAGAGCCTGATCAGCCTGTTTCTGAAGGGCGAGGGGAAGCCGGAAAATGCCGCCGCCATCCTGGAGTACGGCATGGAGTATATGAGCATCATGCTCTTCGGTCTGGTCCCGGTGGGCGTTACGCAAGCCTACGCGGGCACGCTCCGCGACACCGGCTGTACGAAAGTCCCCATGGTGGCATCGATCATCGCGATCTTTGTGAACCTGGTGGGCAATGCCCTCCTGATCTATGGTCTGCTGGGCTTCCCGGCATTGGGCGCCGCAGGCGCCGCGATCGCGACCGTCATTTCCCGATTCGTCGAGATGGGTGTTCTCGTGATCTATACGCAGAAGAAAAAGGACAGGCATCCCTTTATTCAGGGGGCGTTTCGCCATTTTTCACTGTCGTGGAGTCAGATCCGCCGTTTTCTGTTAAAATCATTGCCCTTGATGGCGAACGAGACATTATGGTCGCTGAGCGTTACCACGCTGAACCAATGCTATTCCTACCGGAGTCTCGATTCCGTCGCGGCGATGAATATCGCCAATACGGTGTGGGGCCTGTTTGCGGTTGCATTTCTGGCCATGGGTGAGGCGGTCGGCATCATCACCGGCCAGATCCTCGGAAAGGGCGAAATCGAGCGCGCGAAGGATACTTCACGGAAAATGCGGGCCTTTACGGTCTTTTTGGGAGCGTCTTTCGGCCTGCTTTTGCTGTGCACCGCGCCGTTCTATCCGCTGTTGTATAATGCTTCCGACGAGATACGAAAGATGGCGACCGGCATTATCATCGTTTTCGGCCTGGCCATGCCCATCGGAGCCTATACGCATTCCTCCTACTTTACCATTCGGTCCGGGGGCAATACTTTGATCACGTTTGTGTTTGACAGTTGCTTTGCCTGGGCTGTCGCAGTCCCCACGGCGTACTATCTGAGCCGCCATACCGGCATGGGCGTGATCGGAATGGTCTGTGTCGTCCAAGGCCTGGAGGCATTGAAAGGAGTCATCGGTGCCTGCCTGGTCCTGAGCGGCATATGGGCGCGGAATATCGTAAATGAAAAAAAGACGTCGCAGGCTTAGACGGACGCGGGCTGAAGAAGCCCTCAACCGAGTGAAAAGGCTGATTGGGACGAAAAAAGACGCAACAGTATATATAGACTACGAGCCCGGCACATGCCGGGCTCGTAGTATGAGAAATTGGATTTTTATGTGCCAAATAGAACCGTCCCCGGTGGCACAGTTACATCAGATACGCCGCTACAAAGAGTGCGGTGGAGTTCCAGTAGATGGCGATCTCGTTGAGCGAGAAGCAGTCGTGGTCGTCGATGTAGCAATCCATTGGAGCGACCTTACCCAGTTCAGGCAGGAGTTTCTTCGCGGTCGGATCGTGGAACAGGCAGTTCGCGCCGCCGGCGACGAAACCGGGGATCATCTCCTCGATGCCGTCCGCCACGGTGGGGCGGTTGTGCGGATCCTTCAGGCAGTTGGAGCCGTGGCCGGATACGTAGGAAAACTGCAACGTGTTGCGGCCCAAAAGGTAGTCCAGGCAGTCGAATGCGCAGGTGCGGTAGGATTCATTGCCCGTCAGAAGGTGGGCGGCGATGCAGAACATCGCGCGGTTCATCAGGCCCAGGCTGCTGCCCCAGGTGTAGTCCTCGCGCTTCAACGGAATGTTGAAGGAGGACTCATTGCGGAGCTTCAGGACAGAGTCTGCCGTGAAGAGCAGGAAACGTTTTGCCATCTCGACCATCTTCTCGCCGAATACCGCGTCCGCGTCGGGGCAGAAACATACGGCGAGCAGTGCCAGACCGCCGACCTGATGCCAGCCGAAGGAGTCCTTCTTCACGGTGAAGTCACACACATAGCCGTAAAAACGGGCGTAGACCTGCTCTTTGACCCGGCTGATGTCTGCGGGAAGCAGGGCGTCGAAAGCCCCGGTCGCGAGGGTGCGCAGGAATTCTGTGGATGCCCAGAGACGGGAGTCACGGTCGGTCGGGTGACCGTATTCGCCGGTGCGGCAGTCCTTCGGGTTGCGGAACGGAATGAACTCCGGATGCTCGAGAAGGTAGCGCAGGCTGGTCATGCCGGCCTCGAAGAGTTTCTTTGAATAGTCTTCGTCGAATGCGCGGAAAATGCGTGCCGCCTGCATGGTCACCGCGACGAACATCGCGGCCGAAATGGTCGAAGGCGGATAGAGATACAACGGCTCGCGGTCATCCTGCGGCATGAGGAAGGGCGCATGGTTTGCGGTGGTCACTTTGTGATAAACGCGGCCGTCCGGAAGTTGCATGCGCAGCAGCCAGTCCAACTCATAGCGCGCTTCATTCAGGACGTCCGGAGTACCATTGCCCGATTCCGGAATGTTGACGGTGAAGTCGAATTTCTCCGGAAAGATCTCGTACGCATAGAGAAAATGCGAGACGGTGAGGGCGCCGGGGGTGACGTAACGGCCGTAGTCGCCGGCATCGTGCCAGCCGCCGTGAACATCGACGTAAGCGGCAGTCGCCGGATCCTCGCCGTAAGGCAGGGCGAGCGCGGTATGGCAGGCCGGATGCGTGAAAACACCGGCATGTTTCTCCGTCAGGTCGCAGCCGCAGCGCTGGAAATAAAACATTTTCAAAAGATCACGCGTGAGCGCGTCATAGGAGTGCTCCGCGATGGTAAAAACGGGCGACAGATCGGTGCCGACCGACAGCCGGTAAGTACCGGGAACGGTGAGTTCCGAAAAATCGGCTTTAGAGGAAGCGATACCGGTAATGGGGTCGAGCGGGGAGGCTTCGAGCACACCCGTATAGCAGACCGATCCGGTCTCGGCATTCAAAACAGAGAAGGGGGACGCTTCGGAATGGGTAGTAACGATCGTCTTCGGACCTTGGGGGAGGAAACCGAGGAGATTAAAGAAAAAGCGGGCAGCTTCCGGCTGCTGTTTGTGGGTAACTTGCATAGCGATCTTCTCCTGATGTGTGGTTTGCACGGATAGTCCGTGCTTTACTACAGTTCAAAAATATCATAGCATACCCGATACCGGATTCAATGGTATAATACATAAAAAACATGTCGGAAATTCTTTTCATTTCTCAGGCATTTTCCACTCGTATACTTGACAAAATCTTCATAAAGTGACTATAATAAAACTGTATGCGTATATCCTTTCGCGGACAGGCGTTTTACCCGCCGCCGAACGTGATATACGGGGAAATGATTTTGCTTTCACGGAAAGCAAATACAGCAAGAAGTGTAAATACGTAAAAGGAGAAGGAAGACTATGACATGTAAGTTTTGCGGGAGTCCGCTCCCGGACGGAGCTATGATCTGTGACCTATGCGGAAACAATCAAAAAGCCTCTAAACCTGTTGGTGCCTTTTCGTTTGAGGGTTCGAAGCCTGCAACTGAGAAAAAAGGCAAACCTGCGGATCGTTGGAATACCGGCCCGAGCGCTTCCATGGAGGGGGCAGACACGAACGATATCGTACCCGTGAAAGTAAAAAAGAAAAAAGTTCACGGATCATTTCCGATCAAAAAGATCCTTGTGGTGCTTTTGGTGCTGGCATTGATCGGCGGCGCCGGCTTCAGCGCATGGTATTTCATTTTGAATCGCGGCGTGGATGAGAACGAAGAGATCGTTGAGAGTTTTAAGAAGGTCATCCGTGCCAAAAATGCGGAGTTCTCGGTAACCACCAAATCCGGAACCAATATTCAAAGCATGACAGGCGGATTTTACTTTGATAAATCCGAAAAGAGACTTGTGAGCTGGACGAACGAAAGCGGTGATGAAACAAAACTGGTCATGACCTGTCTCACAGAGAAAGAACAATACACGGTCACCATATCTTCCGAGCGTTATTATAATCTCTATCTGAGTAATCCGAGTGACTATCCGAATGAAAAGATCATCATGGTCGGAAATCAGTGCTATGACATAAAAACAACTTCCGGCACGGAAAACAATTACAAGCAGATGGAAGATATCTTCAACGATAAATGGTTTGATTCGATGGAGAAGGAACAGGCGGATTCCGAACTTCTGGCCAATATGTCATCGGAGGAAAGAAAACTCTATGACGCCGGAAAGAAACTTCAGGATGAATTCACTGATCCCGACTTCCTTAAGGATGTCCTGAGGGCAAAACGAACCAAGATCAGCAGCGGCATCGTTTACGAGTTTGATGTAGATCTGGCTGCTTTCTTCAAACTCCTGTATTCTTCCATGGCCGGGGTCATTCCGGAGGAATACAATGTTGACAGCCTTGTCGCCACTGTGAACCAAAGTGCGGAGCAGTTGGGTATCAAGTGCACCGGACGTTTGACGATCCGTGACGGGTATATGTCGATCCTTACGGGCGAGATGACGATGCAATCGATGAAGGCTGCGGAGATCGATTTGCGTATTGATAATCCGGGACGCACGGAGTATCCCAATATAGTTAAGCAGATGCTGAATGCACTCTCAGCAAAATGATAACGGATAAACAGGAGGAAAGGTATGATATGTAAATTTTGCGGCGCCGAGATACCTGCAGGCGCATATAAGTGTGATATGTGCGGTCAGAACATCCATTCGAAGAAGACACCCTCTGAGGGTGGTATGTTCGGAGATGTTTTGATGACGGCCCAGACGGAGTATAAATCTGTTCCGATGAAGGAACCGTCCAAACTGCCGAAGATCATCGCTATCTCGGTAGCAGCTTTGGTCGTTATTGCGGGCATTGTCATTGCCCTGATGATCTTCCTGAAACCGAAGAAGGAGATCGATCAGTTCATTGACAGTTTCTTCAATACAGGTGCGCTGGATTCCATGGAGATCAGTCTCAACACGACGAAAGACGGCTTTGAAGTCAAATCGACGGGTTATTATGTTTTTGATTCCAAGGCGAAGGAGATCCGTTTGTTCCTGATCGATGAGAAAAAAGAAGACATCAAAATGTATATCTTCACACCGGCCGCTTCTTATTTGGTGAAGCAGGTTTCCCAAGAGGTCTATTCGCAGAAGAACGGCGGAACGCGCTATGAGGGCGATGAATTTGCTACCTATTATGGTGACGCATATTTCTATCTTCTTGAGAGAAATCTTGAGACAGGCCCAAGCATCTACGAAGCGATCATGGCTATGCGTAAGGACGACCACGATGCCTTCTATACGGCGCTGACCAAACTGACCGGTCAGTACAAAGATACGAATACCGCGGATCAGAACCGTCAGGCGGTCGACACGGTTAAAAAGGCATTTGAGACGATCAAGACCGATCTGAAAGACGAAGATAAACAGAAGAGCGTTTTCGGTTTCACCATGACGAAGGCAAACAGTACTCTCAATTGCAAGTTTGAGCCTGAATTCGCCTCGATCTTTACATACGGTCTTACGATAGCCGGCGGTGCGCTGGATGAGCAAACGGCACAGATGCTCCTGATGTTCCAGCAGTTGGCTGCGCTGTCTCCGAATAAACCTTCGATCTCGTTGGATCTTTCGGTTTCCGGCGGGAAGATTCGAAATGGTAATTTCTCCATGACGGCCCAGGGAGAGGCATCCGTTACATCGTTCTCCATTTTGAACATGAACAAGACGGATATTCCCGCGCGTGCGGATGAATTCTACAAAGCATATACGAAGAGCAAATAAGCGATCGTTATAATTTAATATGTTTTTTTGCGGCGTGGCCGTCGACCGAACGCTTAGGCATCCGATCCCGGCCGCGTCAATTTGCCGAAAAGGCAAAAGACAGAAGATATGAGGGCAAATGAATTATGATTGAGATCAGATGGCATGGCCGCGGAGGACAGGGAGCCAAAACGGCGGCACTTTTACTGGCAGAGGTAGCGTTTAAGATCGGCAAAAACGCGCAGGGATTTCCGGAGTATGGTCCGGAGCGTATGGGCGCGCCGATCACCGCTTATGACCGCATCAGCGATACGCCGATCCGCGTTCATTCAAATATTTACGATCCCGACTACGTAGTCGTTGTGGATGAGAGTCTGATCGACTCCATCGACGTTACGGCGGGACTGAAGGAAGACGGCGCGATCATCGTAAACACGCAGCGGGATAAGGCCGAAGTCGAAGCACAGATCCGCGAAAAGGGCTACAACGGCCGGGTCTATACCATCGATGCAAGACATATTTCCATTCATACATTGGGGCGGTATTTCCCGAATTCCCCGATGCTCGCCGCGATCGTCAAGGTCAGTGGATTTATCGATGAGAATGTCTTCCTGGAGAACATGGAAGCTTCTTTCCGGCATAAATTCGCGAAGAAACCCGAAGTGATCGACGGCAACATGGAAGCGCTTAGAATGGCTTTGCGAGAGCTGAAATAGTTTAGAATGGGAGTATAGTATGGATAAGAAAATGACAGAAGCACAGAAGTTACATGTAAAATGTGCCTGGCAGGAATTGACGGAAGGCCTCACCATCACAGATGCGGCGAACTCCGTAGAGTTTGAGACGGGACTTTGGACGACGGTGAAACCGACCTTCCATCCCGATAAATGTAAGCAATGTCTGCTTTGCACGCCGGCGTGCCCGGACAGTTGCATTCCGGTGAAGGACAGCAAGCGCGGCGAGTTTGACCTCGCGCACTGCAAGGGCTGCGGAATCTGCGTGGCTTCCTGCCCGTTTGGAGCGATCACGATGGAGGTGGATGCGTAATGGAAGATAAGAAGAGACGCGTACAGCTTTCCGGTAACGAGGCGGTGGCTACGGCCCTGCGTCAGATCAATCCGGATGTTTTCCCGGCATTTCCCATCACTCCTTCAACGGAGATCCCGCAGTATTTTTCGAATTATGTGGCCAATGGCCTGGTAGATACCGAGTTTATTCCCGTAGAGAGCGAACACAGCTCGATGTCCGCGGCGATCGGTGCTTCCGCTGCCGGCGCGCGCAGTCTGACGGCGACGTCGTCCTGCGGTCTGGCGCTGATGTGGGAAGAACTGCATGTTGCAGCATCCAACCGCCTGCCGCTCGCGCTCGCGCTGGTCTGCCGTGCATTGTCCGGACCGATCAACATCAACTGCGACCATTCGGACAGCATGGGCGCACGTGACTGCGGATGGATCCAGATCTACGCAGAGGATAACCAGGAAGCCTATGACAACATGGTGCAGGCGTATCGTATCTCGGAGCATCCGGATGTGCGCCTTCCGATCATGATCTGCCAGGACGGCTTCATCACGAGCCACGCAGTTATGGATATGGAATTGCTTCCGGACGCGGATGTCAAAGGTTTCGTCGGCGAGTATGAGCCCGAGCGTTACCTTTTGAATGAGAACGGTACGATGGCTCTCGGACCGTACGCGATCACGGATTATTATATGGAGGCGCGTCGCGCCCAGGCCCAGGGCATCCTGAATGCGAAGAAGGTGATCCTGGACGTTGCACGGGATTTCGAGAAGATCTCCGGACGTAAGTACGGCCTTTTCGAAGAGTATCGCATGGACGATGCGGAATTTGCCATGGTGCTCATCGGTTCCGCAGCAGGAACCGCAAAAGATGCGGTCGATAAGTTGCGTGAAGAAGGTAAGAAGGTCGGACTCATCAAGATCCGCGTCTTCCGCCCGTTCCCTGCAGAGGAACTGGCCGCAGCGCTCTCGAAGGTGCGCGGCATTGCGATCATGGACCGCAGTGAGAGTTTCTCGAGCAATGGCGGCCCCATCGGCAGCGAACTGACGCAGGCGCTGTATCACGCGCGCTGCAAGGCATTTACCGTGAACTATATGTACGGCTTAGGTGGCCGCGACCTTCAGGTCATCCACGTAGAAGAGATCTTCGCTGAGCTGATGGAACTGGCTGCGAAAGGCGATCCGAAGGACAGTGTATCCTACCGCTACGTCGGACTCAGGGACCAGGCGGACCCGGATCACAAGCAGATTTCATATTTGTGCAAGCCTGAGAATACAGAGCAGGCTTAAGCACACGGAGGATCGTTCGATGGGATATAATTTTAAGGAAACCATGAATAAAAAGGAGCGTTTTGCTCCCGGACACCGCATGTGCGCAGGTTGCGGCGGAGCGGTGTGCGTACGTAATGTGCTGCGCGGACTGCATGAGGAGGATCACGCAGTCATCGGCAATGCGACGGGCTGCTTGGAGGTATCCAGTTTCATGTACCCGTTTACGGCCTGGGCAGACAGTTACGTTCATAATGCATTTGAAAACGCCGGGGCGACCTTAAGTGGCGTGGAGGGCGCGTATAAAGTTCTGAAGCGTAAGGGCAAGATCGACGAGACGTTTAAGTTCATCACCTTCGGCGGCGACGGCGGCACCTATGATATCGGCCTGCAGTCCCTGTCCGGAGCCATGGAGCGTGGACACGATCTGGTCTATGTCTGCTATGATAACGGCGCGTACATGAATACAGGCACACAGCGAAGCAGCGCGACGCCGCAGTTCGCCGATACGACCACGACGCCGGTCGGCTCGGTCAGCCACGGTAAGCCGCAGATCCGTAAGGATCTCGCAGCGGTCATCGCGGCACACAACATCCCTTACGTTGCGCAGACGACCTTCGTTCGCAACTTTAAGGATCTGCATGTAAAAGCGGAGAAGGCGATCTATACGCCCGGCGCCGCATTCCTGAACGTTTTGGCTCCCTGCCCGCGTGGCTGGGGTTACCCGTCCCAGGATCTTTTGAAGATCTGCCAGCTCGCCGTGGAGACGAACTACTGGCCGCTGTTCGAAGTTGTGGACGGCACCTGGATCTTGAACTATGAGCCGAAGAAGAAGCTCCCGATCGAGGACTTCCTGCGGCCGCAGGCCCGCTTTAAGCACCTGTTCAAGCCGGGCAATGAATATCTGATCGAGGCGTTCCAGAGTGAAGTGGATCGCCGCTTTGAGGAACTTGTAAAACGTTGTTCTTAAGTTTGTAACGCAGGGAACCGGCCCTTGAGGGCGGAACTTTGGAGGATGGCATATGAAGATGAAATATTGTTCATATTGTGGAAGCCTGCTGGACGAGACGACAGGCGTATGCCCGAAATGTTTCGGAGGCATGGATGCTCCGAAACAGGAGGAGCAGGCGTCGGAACTCACGTCCGTTCCTAAGGTCGACTTAGGCGACAGTCCGTTTGCATCTGCACCCTCTACCGTGATCCCGACATTGACCCTGGATCCGTTCGGAAATTCCGAGGCGCAGGGGTCGGCTTCACAGTTCCAACTCGAATTCGGAAACGTTGCGCCGGCGGCTTCGGAGAACGCTTCCGGCCCGCAGCTTATAATGCCGGAACTTCAGATGCCGGGCACAGCGCAGGCGGGGCCGGGGATCGCTTTGGAATTAAAACCCGGGATTTCCGTAGAGCCGGAGCCCCCGGTAGCGGAGAAACAGGCACAGGAGGAAGCACCCGCGCAGCCGGAAACTTCAGCTCAGCCTGAGGCATCCGCGCCGGCCGAGTCCGATGTCTTTACACAGACGCCGCCTGCATATTCGCCGAAAGCCCAGACGAGGTTTGAGGCAATGGTCGCGAAGATCCAGGCGGATCAGGAGCGCATGATGAAAGAGCAACCGGTCGAGCCCGGACAGACATTTGCCGCGACGTCGGATGCGCAGGAAGTGCAGGCAGCGCAGCAGGCGCAGACCTCTGAGGTACCGCAGCCGCAGTATACGCAACAGCAGACGCAAACACCGCAGTTTACGACGCCGCTGATGCAGGCGCCGGGGCAGACGGGCGCGCAGTATCAGCAGGTACAGGCAGCGCAGCAGGCGCAGAGCGTACAGCAGCCGCAGTACACGCAGCAGATGCAGAACATGCAGCGCCCGCAGCCGATGCAGGCGCCGCGTTATTCTTACGGACAGGCCCCGCAGCCGATGCAGGCGCCGAATTACGGACAGCAGAGTCAGCCGCAGTATGGTCAACAAACTTCGACCTCGTCACCGTACGGGAATTATCAGCCGTATGACTCCGGACAGGGAGCCTATGGAGCGCAGATGGGTGGTGCGGCATCCGTAGAAGAGATGCAGGCCTACATGCAGTCGCAGAAGACCACGAACTATGCGAACCCGGCTTATGTGGATCAAGAGGTGACCTATAGTCAGCCGGTCGATCCGCGTTTTTCACAGACGGTCAATATGAACCGGCAGTACCAGCAGGCACAGGTGCCCATGGTCTATTCGCCGCAGGTAGCTCCGATCCAAAGCATAGAAGAAAAAAGCCGTACGACCGCGGCGATCCTGGCGATCCTTCTGGGACATCTGGGCATACATAAATTCTACCTGAACCATCCGGCAGCCATTGCGTACCTTTTGATAACCTTATGCACCTGCGGCATGGGCGGCTTAGTGATGTGGATCATTTCCCTGATCGAGGGCATCGGTTATCTGGGCATGACGGATGAGGAATTTAAGCAGAAACTCTACGACGAATACAATAACCGGAATAAGCCTTGAAAAAAATGTAAAAAAGCACTTGCAATTCATTTGGATGTGTTGTATAATTACCTTCGTTGCAGCGGTCGGCTCGTTCGGACGCGTCGCAACGAAGATATATTGGGCTATAGCCAAGCGGTAAGGCATCGGATTCTGATTCCGACATTTCCAAGGTTCGAATCCTTGTAGCCCAGCACTTTGAACTGTCGTCTGGATGGGGCGACAGTTTTGTTTTTTAATGAGCCATGCGCATGACGATGGCGCTGTCGACATGGCTCATTGCAAAGCGCATGACGGCGAATGCCGGGACAGGAGGCAGTAATGACAGCATCTGTTGGTACATTTTCCGAATTGACCATATTATATGAAAAGGACTTCGGTGTCTATCTGGGACAGCTCGGAGATGAGAAGGGTGTCCTGCTTCCGAAGAAGCAGGTGCCTGCGGGCGCGAAGGCCGGGGATACCGTGCGTGTCTTTTTGTATAAGGACTCTGAGGATCGCGTGATCGCGACGACGCGCGAGCCTCTGGTTACGCTGGAGCAGCCGGCGGTACTGACCGTGCGCGAGTGCACGCACATCGGCGCGTTTCTCGACTGGGGTCTGGATAAAGACCTCTTCATGCCGTTTCGCGAGCAGGAGGGTCAGGTGCGCCGCGGTGACCGTGTTCTGGTGAAGCTCTACATTGACCGGAGCGAGCGCCTGTGCGCGTCCATGAAGGTCTCAAGTGCATTGACCGCAGCCGGCAGCCAGTTTAAGGAGGGCGATCCCGCGACTGGTACGGTGTACAGCGTGAACCCGAAGATCGGCGCTTTTGTTGCGGTCAATGATCGCTATTTCGGCCTGCTGCCGGCGCAGAATATGTGCGCGTCCTATCGCCCCGGGGATGCATTTTCCGGAAGAGTGGTGCGCGTGCGCCCCGACGGAAAGTTGGATCTGGGCGCGGAGCATCCCGCCTACCTGCAGATGGAGGAGGACGCGAAGAAAGTCTATGCCGTGATCGAGGATTTCGGCGGCGTGTTGCCGTTCGGAGAGAAAGCCTCTCCCGAAGTAATAAAGAAAGAATTTCAGCTGAGTAAGGCCGCATTTAAGCGCGCTGTCAGCTGCCTGCTGAAAAACGGAAAGATCAAACTGTCGGAGAACAGCATCGAGATCATCCGTGATGAGAAATAAAACAAACCCCCGCCCGGGCGTATGCCTGCGGCGGGGGTTTGCGACAGTATGATAATTCAAATTTCAAATAAGTCACTGTGGGTTCCGGTCCGCGTGAGATAGAGGATCAGATCCTGCCCGGAAATGGCATCAACTCTCCTTCGACATCAGATAGGCCCGGCATAATCGATAGCAGACATCAAGCTCCTGACGGGAGCAGGACGCGAGCAGGGCGGACAGGCCGGCGTCGCCATAGGGCGCGGTGTCTTCGTGCACGGCAAATGCGGGTTCGGGCACCGCTGCAGCAGAAGAACCCAGCATATAATCATACGAGATCTTAAAGGCGTCATGCATTTTTTTCAGTACGGTGCCGGAAGCACCGCGCTTTCCACGCTCGATGCTGCTCACATAACTGGTGGAAATGCCCAGGAGCTCACCGAGCTCGGATTGGGTCAGTCCCATGGTCATACGTTCGCGGCGCATCATGTAACCGAAGCGTTTGTCTCGACGCTCGGTTTCCCCTACATGATCAGCGCTTTCCATTTGCGCCGGAACTGACACATTGTGTTCTTCATTGTCGGATGTAATAATCGGATTCATTTCGGATCCCCCTTCGATATTTATTTCCCCCCCGTGCGCGTGCCTGCGTACGGAGCACGTTTCCATCATAGCGAACTTACGGATCGTCGTGTAGCCGCATATTGTACAAAATACGGGGGTGAAATTCACAAATCTTATAAAAATGCAGAGGATCCGCCTCAAAAATACCGGAAAAACGGCCTGCCTGCGGGGGATTCAGGCCGGATCCGACTCCAAATTCGTTTAAGGGCCTTCTAAATATTTGTAACAATCTGTTCATATTTAGGACATATTTACCAATAAAACTAAAGGATAAATTCGAATAATTTAGTCAACCTGCACAAAACGAAAAAATCATAGTCAAAGTGACGAAATTTGAGCCTGTTTTTTGTGAAAACGGGATATGGAAAGATAACGGATTGTGTTGTAAAATGAAACGCGTGAGGGTGCGAGCAGAGTCACCCTGAGACAGTATGAGTAAACTATTGAAAGTTTAGGAGGATAATTTAAATGGCTGGTTTGGTGTTGAAGAACGTATGTAAGGTTTATCCTAACGGCTTCGTAGCAGTTAAGGACTTCAATCTTGACATCGCTGATAAGGAATTCATCATCTTCGTAGGTCCGTCCGGTTGCGGTAAGTCCACAACCCTTCGTATGATCGCAGGTTTGGAAGAGATCTCTTCCGGTGAACTGTGGATCGACGGCAAGCTCGTTAACGACGAGGAGCCGAAGGACAGAGATATCGCGATGGTATTCCAGAACTACGCTCTGTACCCGCATATGTCAGTTTATGATAACATGGCATTTGGTTTGAAACTTCGTAAGGTTCCGAAGAACGAGATCGAGAAGTCCGTTCAGGAAGCTGCACGTATCCTTGGTATCGATAACCTGCTTGATCGTAAGCCGAAGGCTCTGTCCGGTGGTCAGCGTCAGCGTGTTGCGATGGGCCGTGCTATCGTTCGTAATCCTAAGGTATTCCTTATGGATGAGCCGCTCTCTAACTTGGATGCAAAACTCCGTGTACAGATGCGTGTTGAGATCTCCAAACTTCATCAGAGACTTGAAACAACCATCATCTACGTAACACATGACCAGACCGAGGCTATGACACTTGGTACCCGTATCGTCGTTTTGAAGGATGGTCTCATCCAGCAGGTTGATACTCCTCAGAACCTCTACGATAAGCCCGCCAACAAGTTCGTTGCAGGTTTCATCGGTTCTCCTCAGATGAACATCATCGACGCTCTGATCGAGAGAGAAGACGGCAAGGTAGTTGCTAAGTTCGGCGAGCATCAGGTTACTATTCCGGATGTTAAGGCGAAGGTTCTGGAAGAGGCAGGCGTTGTTGGTAAGGAAGTTATCTTCGGTATCCGTCCTGAGGATATCCATGATGAGCAGATGTTCCTTGAGACTTCTAAGGACAGCATCATCAAGGCTACCATCCGTGTATACGAGCTTCTTGGTTCTGAAGTACTTCTGTACTTCGATGTTGAGGATCTTTCCTTCACCGCGAAGGTTAACCCTCGTACGACCGCTCGTCCGGGCGACGTTGTTCAGTTCGCACTCGATATGAGCCGTATCCACATCTTCGATAAGGATACAGAAATGGCGATCCTGAACTAATTCAGAGGCAAACTCTCCGCCGTTAAGGCGGGACATAATACAAAGGGCTGTTGTACGATTGTATAACAGCCCTTTCTTCGTTTTCCGGGAAAAAACGCTTTATTTTTCCATGTTTCTTTGGTATAATAATCATAAGCGCGATTCTGCCCCGGAGGCGGGCAGGATTATGCGGAGAGCTCGTATTTACACAGAAGCGAATGAGCTACAGGGAGTGGAAAATGATCTCAAATCAAGTACTGCAATCCATAGTGGAAGGTTTAAAAGGAATATCCCGGATCGACCTGTGCGTCAGTGATGTCGAAGGAAAGATATTGGCCTCGACGTTTGATGACGCAGAGACGAGAGAGTTCGCGATCATAGCATTTGCGGATTCGCCGGCAGACAGCCAGGTGGTCAATGGTTACCAGTTCTTTAAGGTCTTCGATGAGCAGCAACTCGAACTGATCCTGCTCGTTAAGGGCAACAACGACGACGCCTACATGGTCGGTCGTATGGCGGCATTCCAGTTGCAGAACCTTCTGGTGGCATATAAAGAACGCTACGACAAAGACAACTTCATCAAAAACCTTCTGCTGGATAATCTGCTTCTGGTGGATATTTATAACCGCGCAAAAAAACTCCACATCGAGACGGCGGTACGTCGTGTCGTATTCATCATTGAGACGAAGAATGAGCGCGACAACAACGCGCTTGAGACCGTACGCGGTCTGTTCGCGAGCAACAAATCCCGCGATTTCGTGACTGCGGTGGATGAAAAGAACATCATCATGGTGAAAGAACTGAAGATGTCCGACGGCTACGAGGAGATGGACCAGGTGGCGCGCACCATCCTGGACATGCTCAACACCGAGGCCATGATCAGCGCCCGCGTGGCATACGGAACCATCATCAACGAGATAAAAGAAGTATCCCGCTCCTATAAGGAAGCAAAGATGGCGCTCGATGTCGGTAAGATCTTCTACAGTGGAAAGAACATCATCGCGTATGCGAACCTGGGTATCGGCCGCCTGATCTACCAGCTCCCCATGCCCTTGTGCCGGATGTTCATCAAAGAGATCTTCGACAATCGTTCCCCCGATGATTTCGACGAGGAGACATTGTCCACGATCTATAAGTTTTTCGAGAACAACCTGAATGTGTCGGAGACGGCGCGTCAGTTGTATATTCACCGCAATACGCTCGTCTATCGTTTGGATAAGATCCAAAAGGCGACAGGGCTGGATCTGCGTGTGTTTGAAGATGCGATCACATTTAAGATCGCATTGATGGTCGTTCGCTACATGAAGTATATGGAGACCATCGAGTATTAACGGGAAGGAAAAACATAATATGGAGAAGAAACTGTTCCTCAAAGGTCTGATCTGCGGTGTGCTGCTGACAGTCTTTTTGGTCGGTGGGTTCTATTTCGCGAAGCGCCTGATCTTTAACAGGGACCCGGATGGCATCATAAGCTCGGAGAACCAAACTCCCAAGACATTCGAGGAAAAAGCCATGAAGCAGATCGAAACGCTTCGTAACAGCATCAATAATTCATTTCTGTACGAGGTGGATGACGAAGAAATGCTGGCGGAGATCAGCCGGGGCATCATGAAGTCATTGGGCGATCCGTACTCTGTCTATTACACGGCAGAAGAATACGACGAAATGATGAACCAGTCGAACGGTACTTATTATGGCATCGGCGTTTCGGTCTCACCTAAGAATGAAAAGGATTATACAGGCTGCAAAGTGGTCCGGGCATTTAAAGGATCCCCTGCAGAGGAGGCCGGCATTCAGGCCGGAGATATCTTTTTGAAGATCGCCGGTACCGATGTGACCGACATGAACCTGGCAGATGCGGCGGCTTTGATCCGCGGTCAGCTGGATTCGTATGTGGATCTGGTGATCCTCCGCGACG
Source organism: Lachnospiraceae bacterium (assembly GCA_017550425.1). Taxonomy (GTDB): domain Bacteria; phylum Bacillota; class Clostridia; order Lachnospirales; family Lachnospiraceae; genus UBA1201. Next base: position 35,147 of record JAFZPG010000099.1, read on the forward strand.
GAAAAGAGATCGAGTTTCATATCCAACGTCGCAAGATCGAGGTCGATACGGTCGCGGGAAGAATGGTCACAGACAACATCGGATACATCTATGTAGCTGAATTTGATTCGGTCACGAGTGCGCAGTTTAACAGAGCCTTTGATGATTTGCGATCGCAGGGAATGGAGAAACTGATCGTCGATCTCCGTGAAAATCCGGGCGGCCTCGTGAGGACAGCGGTCGAAATGTGCGATAAATTCCTGGATGACGGAATGGTCGTATATACGAAGGATAAGCAGGGCAGGGTCAATGAATACCGTTCCAAGACGGACGCGGACGAGACGCTTCCGATGGTGGTCCTCGTGAATGGCAACAGCGCCAGCGCTTCGGAGATCTACGCCGGAGCCATGCAGGCTCGCGGACGCGCAAAACTCGTCGGAACGACGACCTTTGGGAAAGGTATCGTTCAGGGCGTTTTCAATCTCCCGGGGCAGAAGGATGGCATCAAGATCACCATTTCTTCCTACTTCACACCCGCAGATGTATGTATTCACGGAATCGGCATCAAACCGGATATCGAAGTGGAACTTTCGGAGGATTATAAAAACAAAAAAAATCCCACCGATGAGGATGATAACCAACTCCAGGCGGCGATCCAAGAGCTCATGAAAACACCGTGAGCCCATGAAAAGGTGAAAGTGTTAAAACACTTTGTTTTATGAAGATAGAATATGGAGGGCAAGCTATGAAGTATTGTTCAAAATGCGGAACACCGGCAGAAGACAATCAAAATTTCTGCCTGAATTGCGGTTCCAGATTAACGGCCCCGATGGCTCAGGCAGCGGCAGACGCAGCGGCGACGGCAGCAACGACCGCACAGACGGCGCAAGATCAGTTGGCAGCGCAGCAGCAACAGACGGCGGCAGCGGCTCAGACGGCTCAGGAGCAGCTGGCAGCTCAGCAGGCGGCGGCAGCTCAGACAGCGGCGGCAGTCGCTCAGCAACAGCAGGCAGCGGCAGACGCGGCGGCACAGGTCGCAGCGACAGCTGAAGCCCAGCAGGCAGCAGCAGAAGCAGCAGCGCAGGCAAAAGCGGCGGCAGAAGCACAGGCAAAAGCAGCAGTCCAGGCGCAGGCTCAGCAGGTAGCGGCACAGGCTCAGCCGGTTCAGGCAGCGGTACCCGCTGGCGTGGTTCCCCAGGTAGCACAGCCTGTAGCGCCCATGGCAGCACAGCCCGCACAAGCGGCTCCGGCAGCGGACGGCACGAAGAAAAAGTCCGGCGCAGGCAAATGGTTTGCGATCATCGGCTTTGCTCTCGTAGCGATCATTTTGCTCATCGTTCTTTTGCTGAACGTATTCGGAAGCAGTTTCCAGACCCCGATCAAAAAGCAGATCAGTGCGATGAATTCGATGTCCACGAAAGTTGACGATTACTTTGCATGCTATCCGAAGATGATCGGAAAACTTTACGATGAAGCTCTTAAGACTACAAAAGAGGGAGTAAAGCTCATCGGCAACGATACTCTTACGAAGATCGTGGATGCGATCGACTTCGGCGCCACTCTGAGCAGTGTGTATGATGATTACGAGAAAGAAGTCGGAAAGAATCTGAAGTTTTCCTATGATATCGTTGAAAAGAAAACACTGGATGTTTCGGTTTTGACGGCAACTGCCAATAAATATAAGAGTATTGCAAACACCTTGAAGTCTCAGGCGGAAAGCCTTACTTCAGGAAACAGTGCTACTAAGACCAAACTTGTAAATGCGGGCGTCAAGGCAAAAGATGCCAACGATTATTGCGACAAGGTAGTCGCGGTTATCAACAATGCGTACAAGAGTTTGATGGAGATCGACGAGAAGGCCATCACGGAAGGATATGATGTTACGTTCCGTATCACTTTCAAGGGTGACAAAGATGAAGATTTCGATACTCAGACCGTTCGTGTCCTCAAGATCAACGGAAAATGGGTATTCGATGCATCGACTTCAGACTCTCAGTTCGGTGCAAGTTTCATCAACGATATGGTTAAAATGATGCTGCTTAATTTCGGTTGATCTTTTATCCTATGCCCGGCTCAACGGGAATATAATGCCCCGCTTTGCGGGAATATAGTGCCCTCACTTTGGTGAGGGCACTATGGATATATAAAAACAAGTTATGATTTCAGTATCAAGATGTTAACGGAAAGGAGGAGGTTGCATGGAGCCCTTCGAGAAAGCGCAGTTTCATCTGGTGTCGGAGTATCAGCCGACGGGTGACCAGCCGCAAGCGATCGACGACCTGGTAAAAGGATTTGAAGACGGAAATCAGTTTCAGACGCTGCTGGGTGTGACCGGCTCCGGCAAAACCTTCACCATGGCGAACGTGATCCGGGCGCTCGGGAAGCCGACGCTCGTGATCGCGCATAATAAGACATTGGCCGGACAGTTGTACAGCGAGTTCAAAGAATTCTTTCCGGACAATGCAGTCGAATATTTCGTAAGTTACTATGACTATTACCAGCCGGAGGCCTACGTGCCTTCGACGGATACCTATATAGAGAAGGATTCGTCGGTCAATAACGAGATCGACAAACTGCGCCACTCCGCGACCGCCTCGCTGGCAGAGCGACGGGATGTGATCATCGTGGCCTCGGTCTCCTGTATCTACGGCCTGGGCAGCCCCATCGATTATAAGAACATGGTGCTCACCCTGCGGCCGGGCATGGAAAAAAGCCGCGAGGAGGTCATTGACCGCCTGATCGACATACAATATGTGCGCGGGGATATGGACTTTAAGCGCGGTACCTTCCGCGTGCGTGGGGACGTGCTGGAGATCTTCCCGGTGGAGAGTTCCGATACGGCGCTTCGCATCGAGTTTTTCGGCGATGAGATCGAGCGGGTCAGCGAGATCGACGCGCTCACCGGTAAGGTGAAGGCGGTGATCACATTTGCCGCGATCTTTCCCGCGTCGCATTACGTAGTGCCGAAGGAGCAGCTGGAGCGCGCGGCGCGCGAGATCCTGCTGGAGATGGAGCAGCGGGTGCAGGAGTTTAAGTCCCAGGGGCGGCTTTTGGAGGCCCAGCGCATCAGCGAGCGCACGCGCTACGATGTGGAGATGCTTAGGGAGACCGGCTTCTGCTCGGGCATCGAAAACTACTCCCGGTATTTGACGAACCAGCCTGCGGGCGCGCCGCCGTTCACGCTGATGGATTATTTTCCGAAGGATTTCCTGATCATCATCGATGAGTCGCACATGACGCTGCCGCAGTTGCGGGCCATGTATGCGGGTGACCGCTCGCGTAAGACGACGCTGGTGGACTACGGCTTCCGCCTGCCCAGCGCCCTGGATAACCGGCCCTTATATTTCGGTGAGTTTGAAGAAAAGATCAACCAGATGCTGTTTGTGTCGGCGACGCCCGGCGAATACGAGCAGCAGCATGAACTGCTGCGGACGGAGCAGGTGATCCGCCCGACCGGCCTGCTGGATCCGGAGATCTTCGTGCGTCCCGTGGAGGGTCAGGTCGATGATCTCCTCGGTGAGATCCGCAGGACCGTGGAACAGAAGAATAAAGTGCTCGTCACCACGTTGACGAAGAAGATGGCCGAGGACCTGACGGAGTATTACAGAGGCCTCGGGGTGCGTGTGAAATACCTGCATTCGGATATCGATACACTGGAACGCTCGGAGATCATCCGTGATATGCGTATGGATCAGTTTGACGTGCTCGTGGGCATTAACCTCCTGCGAGAGGGCCTGGACATCCCGGAGATCGCCCTTGTCGCGATCCTGGATGCGGATAAAGAGGGTTTCCTGCGTTCGGAGACTTCACTGATCCAGACCATCGGCCGCGCCGCGCGTAACGCGCAGGGACGCGTCGTGATGTATGCGGATACAGAGACCGATTCGATGAAAAAGGCGATCTCGGAGACCGCGCGCCGCCGCGCCATCCAGCAGGCCTATAACGAGGCCAATGGCATTACGCCGCAGACGGTTCAGAAGGCGGTCCGTGACCTGATCTCGATCTCCAGGAAGGCAGAAGCGGCGTCGGCGCAACTGGAGAAAGATCCGGAGTCGATGAGCGAGAAGGAACTCGCGAAACTGATCGCCGATGTGGAGAAACAGATGCGCAAGGCGGCAGCCCAGCTCGATTTCGAGAGCGCGGTAGAGTTGCGTGACCGGCTGTTTGAACTTAAGAAACTACAGGAGCAGATGGATTAGACCCATGGGAAGTTTTATAAAGATCCGCGGGGCCGCGGAGCATAATCTGAAAAATATCAATGTCGACATCCCGCGAGAGAAACTGGTAGTCCTCACGGGCCTGTCCGGCTCGGGTAAATCGTCGCTCGCGTTTGACACCATCTACGCGGAGGGCCAGCGGCGCTACATGGAGTCATTGTCCTCCTACGCCCGCCAGTTCCTGGGACAGATGGAGAAACCGAATGTGGAGCGCATCGAGGGCCTGTCGCCCGCGATCTCCATTGACCAGAAATCGACGAACCGCAACCCGCGTTCGACCGTGGGCACGGTGACGGAGATCTACGACTACCTGCGTCTTTTGTACGCGCGTGTGGGAACCGTCCACTGCCCGAACTGTAAGCGGGAGATCCGCCGCCAGACGGTGGATCAGATGGTGGACCAGATCCTTTCGTTGCCGGAGAAAACTCGCATCCAGGTGCTCTCGCCGGTCGTTCGCGGCCGCAAGGGCGAGCATGCGAAGGTGCTCGAACAGGCACGAAAGAGCGGCTACGTGCGCGTGCGCATCGACGGGAACCAGTACGAACTGTCCGAGGAGATCAAACTCGATAAAAACATCAAACACTCCATCGAGATCATCATTGACCGACTGTCGGTGCGCCCGGGCCTGGAGACCCGCCTCACGGACTCTCTGGAAAATGCGATGAAGCTCGCAGAGGGCCTGGTCTATGTGGACGTGATCGATGGGGAAATGCTGACATTTTCCCAGAATTTTGCGTGCCCGGACTGTGGCATCAGCATCGACGAAGTCGAGCCCCGCAGTTTCTCGTTTAACAATCCCTTCGGCGCGTGCCCGGATTGTACGGGCCTCGGTTTCACCATGGAGTTTTCGCCGGAGCTGATGATACCGAACCCTTCGATTTCGATCAACCAGGGCGCCATCACGGTATTAGGCTGGCTGTCGGCCTCCTCTGAGGGCAGTTTTACGAGGGCGGTCCTGGACGCATTGTGTAAAAGATTTCATTTCTCGCTGGACACTCCGTTCGAGGACTATCCGGAGGAGATCAAAAATATACTGTTATACGGAACCGACGTTTCCGTCCCGGTGCACTATCGCGGACAGCGTGGCGTGGGCGTATATGATATCGCATTTGAAGGCCTCGTGAAGAACGTGGAGCGTCGCTACCGCGAGACCGGCTCCGAGTCCTCGAAGGCGGAATATGAGTCCTTTATGGAGATCCGCCCCTGTAAGACCTGTCAGGGCATGCGATTAAAGCCGGCGTCGCTGGCGGTCACGGTCGGAGGCCTGAACATCTACGAGCTCACGACCCTTCCCATCCGGAAGGAACTGGAGGTCATCCGCGACCTGGAACTTACGCCGACGCAGAAGCAGATCGGCGCGCGGATCCTGAAAGAGATCGGCAACCGCCTGCAGTTTCTGATCGATGTCGGTCTGGAGTATCTGAACCTGGCGCGTAACACCGGGACCCTGTCGGGCGGCGAGGCGCAGCGGATCCGTCTGGCGACGCAGATCGGCTCGGGCCTGGTCGGCGTCTGCTATATCCTGGATGAGCCGAGCATCGGCCTGCACCAGAGGGATAATGACAAACTGTTGAAAACGCTGATGCATCTGCGCGATCTGGGCAATACGGTCATCGTGGTGGAGCACGACGAGGATACCATGCGCGCGGCGGACCATATCGTGGATATCGGCCCGGGTGCAGGCTCCCACGGCGGTGAGGTCGTAGCGACCGGAACGGCAGAGGAGATCATGCAGGTTCCGGAGTCCGTTACGGGCGCCTACCTGGCCGGCCGGCGTTTCATCCCGGTGCCGAAGACGCGCCGCAAACCGAGCGGTTTCCTGACCGTGGTCGGCGCGAAAGAACACAATCTGAAGAATATCAACGTGGATTTCCCGCTGGGGGTATTTACCTGCGTGACCGGCGTTTCCGGCTCGGGTAAAAGTTCCCTGGTCAATGAGATCCTGTATAAATCACTGGCGCGGAAACTGAACCGCGCGCGGATCATCGCCGGAAAGCATGACGAGATCCGCGGCATCGAGCAGCTGGATAAGATCATCGCCATCGACCAGAGCCCCATCGGGCGCACGCCGCGTTCGAACCCGGCGACCTACACCGGCGTGTTCGACATGATCCGCGACCTGTTTGCGGCGACGAAGGACGCGAAGGCACGCGGATATACTAAGGGACGCTTCAGTTTCAATGTAAAGGGCGGCCGATGCGAAGCCTGCAGCGGCGACGGCATCCTGAAGATCGAGATGCATTTCTTGCCGGACGTTTACGTTCCGTGTGAGGTTTGCCACGGGAAGCGGTACAACCGTGAGACCCTGGAAGTCCACTATAAGGGGAAATCCATCTTTGACGTTTTGGATATGACGGTGGAAGAGGCGCTCCCGTTCTTCGAGAACATTCCGAGCATTGCCCGAAAGATCCAAACACTGTACGATGTCGGTCTGGGTTACCTGAAACTGGGGCAGCCTTCAACGACGCTGTCGGGCGGCGAGGCGCAGCGCATCAAGCTGGCGACCGAACTGTCACGGCGCAGCACCGGGAAGACGATCTATGTGCTCGACGAACCGACGACAGGACTGCATTTCGCAGATGTACACAAACTGGTGGAGATCCTGCACCGGCTGGCGGACGGCGGAAATACGGTCGTTGTGATCGAACATAATCTTGACGTGATCAAAACGGCGGATTATATTATAGATATGGGGCCGGAAGGCGGAGATGCCGGTGGAACGGTGGTTGTGCAGGGCACGCCGGAAGAGATCATGGAGCATCCGACGTCATTTACCGGATGGTACGTAAAACGGGAACTGGAGAAAGCAAAGGAACGCGAAAAAACGAAATGATCCCTGCGTATCGCCGGTGCATCAGGAGTGAATTATGAAAAAATGGAAAAATGCGGTGACGGCGGCGTTTCTGTCCCTGTCACTGACCGTTTTGGGCGGATGTTCGCTGCTCGGGACGGACGAAACGAAGGCAATCGAACCTCTGACCACGACAGAGTCGACGACACAGGCAGAGGCAACTGCGAAAGCCTCGGAGGCGACCACGGCGGCGCCTGTAACGGAGCCGGATCCGACGACGGCACCGGAACCGACGGCCGAGCCGACACCGGCCGAAACACAGGAGCCGACACAGGCGGTGGAACCGACGACACCGGAACCGACGCCCGCAGAGACCGAAGCGCTTACCGAGCCGACGACCGGACCGGTCGCGGAAACACCGAAGAAGCCGAAGTACATCTTTCTGTTTATCGGCGACGGCATGGGCATCGGCCATATCCAGGCAGCCTCGTATTATAAGGCCGCCGTGGAGGGCGGAAAGGATTATGACCCGGCGAAAACTTCCTATGCGGGAAGCCTGCTGAATTTCCAGCAGTTCCCGGTCGCCGGAAGTGTGATCAATTATAACGGAGATTCATTTATTACGGACTCGGCGGCGGCCATCACGGCCATCGCAACCGGGCATAAAACAGCGACGGATGCCATCGGCGTGAATGCGGACGGGACCGAGCAATACGAGACCATCGCGGAGAAGATCAAATCCCGCCTGGGCTTTAAGGTAGGTGTGGTCTCCAACGCCAACATCAACCATGCGACACCGGCCGGATTTTTCGGCCATCAGGTGAACCGCACCATGTATTATGAACTGGGCCTTGACATGTTGGCCAGTGGCTTTGACTATCTCGGCGGCGGCACGATCCGCCAGCCCGCAGGCGCCGACGGCGCCCAACCGGACCTGTACGAACTGGCGAAAGCACAGGGATATAAGGTCTATCGCGATAAAGATGCCGCTCTGTCCAAACTGAAGGAGAGCATGGGTAAGGTGCTCATTACCAGCGAACAGCGCGGCGAGGGCGAAGCGATGCGGCTTCGTGTGGATGCGGAGAAAGGCTCCGCAGACCTGTCAGACTATGTTTTGGGCGGCCTGAAGGTCTTAGGCGAGCAGGAGGGCTTCTTCTTCGGCATCGAAGGCGGCCTGATCGACTGGGCATCACATGAAAATGATGCGGGAGCCATAGTCCGCGAGGTCCTGGATCTGGAGAAAGCGGTCGGGGTCGCATTGGCCTTCTATAATGCACATCCGGAGGAAACGCTCATCCTGGTGACTGCGGATCATGAGACCGGTGGCATGGGCCTGGGCTACTCCAACATGGGTTACGAATTGTATATGCAGGGCCTGGAAAACCAGAAACTCTCGTATCGGGATTTTATGGTAAAGGTCGCGCTGGAATACCGGCCGCAGAAGGCGAGCTGGGAGCAGGTGGTCTGGGATATCCGATCGTACTTCGGACTCACATTTGACGGGACCTTCCAGCCGGGCGACGACCCGAAACTGAAGATGACAAATGACGAAGTGCTTCAGTTGAATGCCGCTTATCTCGCCAGCATGAAAGACGAGACGGCGACCTACGGGACCGCGATGTATGAGAATTACGGCTCTTACGAGCCGCTTGCATTTACCGCCACGACCATTTTGGCGAAAAAATGCGGTGTGCGCTTTACGACGATCTATCACACGGGCGAACCGATCCCGATCTACGCGATCGGAGCGGGCGCGGAAGAATTCTCCGGAACCTTTGATAACACGGAGATCGCAAAGAAATTAGAGAGGCTTTTGGGCATCGAATAGGGTGCCGAAAGGGGGATCATATGAAGTTCAGCAATGGATGTTGGTTATTTAAAGAGGGCTGTGAGTGCTTTTCGCCTGCGCAGATCTACTATGTGAAGAAGACCGATACAAAGGTCACTCTGACCTGTCCGACGCACAGGATCGAGCACCGCGGCAGCACCCTCGGCGGTGTGAACCTGACCATCAGTATCACTTCGCCCATGCCGGATGTGTTCCGCATCCGCGTGTGGCATTATGCCGGTGTGCAGCCCAAGACGCCGGAGTTCGAGTTGGAGCCGATGACGGATCAGGAACTGGATGTGGATGAGACGGACGAAGCGATCCGCATCACGTCCGGCAGCACCACGCTGGAGTTTTTGATCAATTTCTGGCGAATGACGTTCTACCGCGACGGGGAAGTCATTGCCCGGAGCGAGGGCCGCGACCTCGGATATATGAAGACCGACTGGCGCGGACTGGCGTACGATGACGGCGGCGAGCACGATACTTACATCCGCCAGCAGCATACCATCGCGGTCGGCGAGACTTTCTACGGACTGGGCGAGCGATTTTCGCCGTTTGTGAAGAACGGACAGTCGGTCGACACGTGGAATGAAGACGGCGGAACATCCACCGAACTGGCTTATAAAAACATACCGTTCATGATCTCCAATCGCGGATACGGTATTTTTGTAAACCATCCCGATCCGGTCTCGTTTGAGATCGGCAGCGAGGTGGTGAAAAAAGCGGCATTCTCCGTTGCCGGAGAGTCGCTGGAGTATTTCTTTATCAATGGCCCTTCGATGAAGGAGGTGCTGACGCGCTATACGGCGATCGCGGGCCGGCCCGCATTACCCCCGGCCTGGTCCTTCGGACTCTGGCTGTCCACGTCGTTCACGACGAATTACGACGAAGCAACGGTCAATTCTTTCGTGGACGGATGTAAGCAGCGCGGCATCCCGTTGAAGGTCTTCCATTTCGACTGCTTCTGGATGAAGGAGTTCACATGGTCCAGCTTCCTGTGGGACCACGAGGTATTCCCGGATCCGGAGGGCATGCTCGCGCGTCTGAAGGCGCGCGGCCTGAAGATCTGCGTATGGATCAACAGTTATATTGCCCAGGAGTCCGAGATCTTCCAAGAGGGCGTTGAGAACGGCTATTTCATCAAACGCAAGAACGGCGACGTATGGCAGTGGGATATGTGGCAGCCCGGCCTGGCCATCGTGGACTTTACGAATCCCGCCGCATGGAAGTGGTACCAGGATAAGCTGGAAGCCCTTCTGGATATGGGCGTGGATTGCTTTAAGACGGATTTCGGCGAGCGTATCCCGACGGACTGCGTCTACTATGACGGCTCCGATCCGGTGCGCATGCACAATTACTATACCTACCTGTACAATAAGTGTGTCTACGAGCTTCTGGTCCGCAAACGCGGCGAGCAGGAAGCGGTCCTGTTTGCGCGCTCCGCAACGGTCGGCGGTCAGAAGTTCCCGGTACACTGGGGCGGCGACTGCTGGTCGGACTATGAGTCGATGAGCGAGAGCCTGCGCGGCGGCCTGTCCCTGACCCTGTCCGGCTTCGGTTTCTGGAGCCACGACATCGGCGGCTTCGAGGCGACCTCCACGGCCGATGTCTACAAGCGCTGGACGCAGTTCGGCCTGCTTTCCTCACACTCCCGTTATCATGGCAGCACATCCTACCGCGTGCCGTGGGTGTATGATGATGAGGCGGTCGAAGTATCCCGGGCATTTTGTGAATTAAAGGCAACGCTGATGCCGTATCTGTATGCTTCGGCGGTACGCACGAGCCAGACCGGCATCCCGATGATGCGCGCGATGGTCCTCGAATTTCCCGATGATCCGACCTGCCAGTATCTGGACCGCCAGTACATGCTGGGACCGTCCCTCCTGGTAGCTCCGATCTTCAATCCGCAGGGCGAGGGTCTTTTCTACTTGCCGAAGGGCATCTGGACCGACTACATGACCGGCGAAGAGATCCGCGGCGAGAGGTGGATCCGCAAGACCTACGACTACTTCCACCTGCCGCTGTTCGTTCGCGCAAACACCATCCTTCCTGTCGGCGACTGCAAGACCGACGCCGAGTACGATTATGCGGAAAATGTGACTCTGAAGGTCTACGCGCTGTCGGATAAAGCGTCGCCCAGAGTCCGCATCTACGATACTACGGGCGCTTGTGTCCATGAGACGACCGTACAGCGTGAGAAAAACACGGTGCGCATCATGACCCGCGCAGAAGCGCCGTATCGTGTGGCTCTCGTGAATTTCCCCGAGCCCAAATCGGTGGAGGGCGCGGACGCCCGTTACGACGGAGCCGACCTCATTTTGCTCCCGCATGACGACGAGATCCTGGTGAGATTTTGATTTATGGAACAATTGTCTCTATTTCCCGAGGAGGACAGGGATCCCCGCCCTCCCATGACGGTCAATTGGAACTTGTGGCACGGGTGCACCCGTGCCAGTACAGGCTGTCTGCACTGTTACATGTACCGTAAGGACGAGGCCGTGGGGCGGGATCCCTCCGTGGTGCAAAAGACCGACAGTTTTGACCTTCCGGTCCGCGTTCTGCGATCCGGGAAGAATAAGGGAAGATATAAGATCCCGCACGGATCACACATCTACACCTGTTTTTCTTCGGATTTCTTTCATCGCGATGCGGATGCCTGGCGGGAAGAAGCGTGGGATATGATGCGCGAGCGCAGGGATTGTACCTTCTTTATGATCACAAAGCGGCCCGAGCGCATTGCCGGGCACCTGCCTGCGGACTGGGGGCCCGGCTGGGAACACGTCACCATCGCCGTCACCTGTGAGAACCGGGAGATGGCCGACCGACGCCTGCCCATCTACCTGGCGCTTCCACTGTTTCATCATTCCGTGATGGTGGAGCCCATGCTTTCCCGGGTGGATCTTCGGAAATATATCGCCGACTACCGTTCGGCTGATGGCAGCCCCGTCCTGAAGTATGTTTCCGTCGGAGGGGAATCCGGCGCCAACGCCCGCCTCTGCGACTACGCCTGGGTGGAGGATCTGCAAGCGCAGTGCAAAGAAAACGGTATTTCCTTCTACTACCATCAGACCGGCGCGAAACTTATGAAAGACGGAAAGATCTACAAGATCCCGCGTCCGTTGCAGCATTCGCAGGCGCATAAAGCAGGCCTGGACCTGCCATGATGAATAGAAAAACGAAAGCCCGGCGGGAGAGCAGCTCTCCGCCGGGCTTGTATTATAGTTATGAACGGCAGATCCGATCACACGATGATCTCACATTTCGGCATCTGCACGCGCAGATAGAAGGCCTGTTTGGAAACATCTTCGGGGTTTCCGGAGAGGTTCAGGCGCTTTAAGTGCGGCAGTTTATAAAGCAAACTGATGTTTTTGATCTCATTGTCCGAGAGATCGAGTTCCTCGAGGGTCTCAAGTTCGGTCAGGGCATCCACGTTGGTAAGGCGGTTGCCGGAGAGATCGAGGCGTTTGATGCGTTTTAAGTGGACCACAGCGTCCGTGGTGGACAGGTTGTTGTTCGCCAGGTTCAGGGTCTCCAGGCTGTTCATCCAGCGCAGATCGCCGTTAAACCGGATCGAGTTGTTGGACAGATCCAGAAAACGAAGCGTGGTCGGGATGAACTGCACGTTGACGTCGCGGATGTGGTTGAACGAAAGATCCAGATGGCGCATGCTCGACATGGAAGAAACATCCGGAAAATCGTGAAGCTCGTTGAAAGAAGCTTCCAGGTATTCCAGGGAGTTCAGGTCGATGATCGCCTTCAGATCCTTAATATGGTTCGAACTTACGACCAGACGGGTCAGTTTATCCAGAAACGCAAGCGAAGCGATCTCCGTACACTGATTGTAGGAGATGTCGAGCTGCTCGAGCTGGGTCAATGCACCGAGATCCGAGAAATCCTCGATGTTATTTGAGGATACATTCAGTTTCTTCAGGGAACGAAGCTCCGACAGATGTTCTATGGTCTCAAGTTCACAGACCGAAAGGTCCAGTTCTTCGAGTTTCGTCAGTTTTGTCAACGGCTCAAGGCTTTCGATGGGATTATCCGAGAGGTTCAATATGCGAAGCTCGTCACACCCCTGAAGGATGCTTAAATTTGTGATATTATTGTTCCAAAGATTTAGAGCAGTGGCATTGCTCGGAAACGTCGCGGTCCCTGCGGCCAATGTCTCGTAATAGTCGTTATTGCCCATAGAGGTACCTCCAGGTATTCAAAAACCCATGCACGGAACGGGCTTTTGTTCTCAAAAAACATGCTAGTATGATTATATCACAAACATCGGAAGAAAGCAAGAACCGTTCGCATAGAACATAGGGGTAGGCGTGCGGAAGCGTCGACGAGGGAAAAACCTGATATAATTTCAGAAAGCACTTGCAATTATGTAAGGATTCAAGTATAATAAAGGGTAGAAAATTGGAAGAATTCAGTAGGTTACACCGCGATGAAAAACAGCGGGTAACGATTTTTTCGAAAGGCGGATGTGTATATGAGCCGGGAAGATGAATTGGAGAAGGGTATTTCAGATGAGTTAAAGGAAAGACTCGTCAAGATGCGTGAGGAGCGTTTACGTCTCCTGGATGAACTGGGAAGAGAAGAACGTTTCGCGCAGAAAGTTGTTAACACACAGGGAAACCGCAGACAGATGTTTATGATTCTCTGCCTTTGCGCGATTTTCTTATTGATGTTCAGCGTCCTCGTGTCGCAGGTTCCGACAACGAGCCTCGATGAAACTGCAGGTTTGATCCTGCAGATCGTTTTGGACGTTGTAGCGATGGTTTGCTTTGGCTGGGCTCTGATGCGGCTCCCCGGGGCACTCCGTTATAATGCGACCTGGAGTAAATACAAAGAGTCAAAACCTTACAGGGTATTGATCGCCGAGTCTTTGAGCAAACTGGACGCTCTTCGCGATAAACTCGCACAGTCCAAAAAGGATTTCTCCGAGTTGGAAGAAGAATTGGTAAAAAGATACGATCTTTCAGATGTGAATGCATCGGGTGATGCGGAAGCATCTAAAGAGGCGGCCGAAGGATCTGAAGAGAAGACCGAGGCAGAAGAGCCGAAGAACGAATAATAAGAACAGAATCATAGGAGACTAACATGAGAGAGAATAATTCCATGGTAAGTCGCGTGAGAAAAGCAGCCAAGAACGGGGTGAGAAGGATTCTTCCGATTCTTCTGCTTTTTTTCATTTTCATGCTTACCGGATGCGGATCCAAAACCGACACTGAAACTACCACAGGAACAGAGTCTGCGAGCCAGATGCAACAGACCGATGCCTCTTTGAAACCGGCAGGAACGGACGATGCAGTTATTGATATAACGATCGGCAGCGATCCGACCGGTGAGGCTTCCCCGTATCTCGATACGAAGGCGCCTCAGGGCAGCGAACCTTCTACGGAAGACGCGACGAAGAGCAGTACGGAAGAGACGACCGCACCGCCGGAAAGCAAACCGGAGGAAACGACACCCGAGGAGACGAAACCGGAAGAAACGACGGCTCCCGAGAAGATCATCGCGTTCGAAAATTGCAATGAACTGGTGTATGCTACTCCCCGAATGACGCTTTTGAACTTCCGTAATAAGCCGTCGACGTCGGGTAAGGTCCTGGCACAGATCCCGGCAGGAACCCCTCTGCAGCGTACCGGACGCAGCGATGAATGGTCCCGCGTCATTTACGACGGGCAGGAAGGCTACGTATCCGCAAACTTTGTGTCTACGGAGGCGCCGATCATTGACCTCTTCGGTGAGAAGGCTCAGGTCTGCGATGAAGAGTATTATACGACCGATAAATTGAATTTCCGTGAGAAACCGTCGAAGGACGGTACGGTCATTAAGATATTGGATCGCGCCGTGAAGGTGCGCGTCACCGCTTTCGGTGAGAATTGGTCCCGTATCGTGATTGGCGATCAGGAAGGCTATGTTGCTTCCCAATTCCTCTCAAAAGAGGAGCCCGCTCCCCTCGAGACGCAGGCACCGCCGGCAGAGACCGATCCTCAGCCGCCGATCATCGATAATCCCAACGAAGCAGGATTTACCGATTGCGACGAGCAGATCCGCGTTACCACAAATCTGCGTATGCGTGAAGGCCCGAATGCCGTGGCCAATGTCATCACGATCCTGAATAAGGGCACGGAGGTTTTGTGCACCGGCAAAAATGCCGAATGGGCGCGCATTAACTATAACGGCCGTACGGGCTATGTATCCCTGGCTTACGTAACGACCGTCGGCGGGGCAGGAACGGAGCAGCCGGCGCAGCCTGTCACTTCCTGGACGGTCGGAAAGATCACTAAAAAAGTAACGGAAAACGGAACTTTGTATACGGGCAATGGCGGTCCTCTGATCGCGATCGATGCCGGACATCAGGCGAAGGGCAACTCCGAGACCGAGCCGAACGGCCCCGGCAGTGCGACCATGAAGGCAAAAGTCAGCACCGGAACCAGCGGACGTGCGACCGGTCTGGCAGAGTCCATGCTCAATCTGGTCGTCAGCATCCAGTTGAAAGACGCGCTTTTGGCGCGCGGTTACAATGTGCTTATGATCCGTGAGGATCAGAATGTCGATATCAGCAATATGCAGCGCGCGCAGCGTGCGAATGCAGCCGGCGCGGCCGTTATGGTCCGTGTCCATGCAAATGGTTCGAATGACGCAAATAAAACGGGCGCGGAGACATTGGCCCCGAGTAATAAAAACCCGTATCTGTCCGCAGATATCATCGCTTCTTCCCAGTGGCTCAGCAAATGCGTGATCGACGCTTTTTGCGCAGCGACCGGTGCAAAAAATAACAACATTTACTATACAGACACTATGACGGGTATCAATTTCTCGACGATCCCTACGACCACCATCGAAATGGGTTATATGACCAACCACGCGGAAGATGCAAACATGGCATCGCCGGAATATCAGGTAAAAATGGTAGTCGGTATCATGAACGGTCTGGATACGTATTTCGGCCGATAGGAGGTCGTTTTGTCGGAATTTATCACATTTAACGACGTCCATAAGATCTACAAGATGGGCGAGGTCGAGATCCACGCCAACAACGGCGTCAGCTTTGAGATCCAAAAGGGAGAGCTGGCCGTGATCGTGGGCGCGTCGGGCGCCGGAAAGACGACGACGCTGAATATCCTGGGTGGAATCGACCGATGCGACCGCGGCGACATCATCGTGGACGAGCGCAATATCAGCAAACTGTCTCGTAAAGAATTGATCGCCTACCGTCGCCATGACATCGGTTTCGTATTTCAGTTCTATAACCTGGTCGCAAACCTGACCGCAAAGGAAAATGTCGAATTGGCGACGCAGATCTGTAAGGATCCCATGGATCCGATGGAAGCTCTTGAGGCTGTCGGCCTCGCGGACCGCGCGGATAATTTTCCCGCGCAGCTTTCCGGCGGTGAGCAGCAGCGCGTCTCGATCGCCCGGGCATTGGCAAAAAAACCGAAACTTTTGCTTTGCGACGAACCGACCGGAGCTTTGGATTACGTGACCGGCAAAATGATCCTGCAACTACTGCAGTATATGTGCCGCAAAGAAAAGATGACGGTGGTGCTGATCACGCATAATACGGCGATCACGCCCATGGCGGACCGCGTCATCTACATGAAGAATAATCGAGTGGAGAAAACCGTTTTGAACCCGTACCCGACGCCGATCGAGCAGATCGAGTGGTGAGGCAGGAACAACGGTTTGAGGAGTTTACCTATGTTGGATATGATCATCATCGGATCCGGCCCCGCCGGCCTGTCGGCTGCGGTCTATGCGAAACGTACCGGATTGGATAGCATCGTGATCGAAAAAGAGTTCGTGAGCGGAGGTCAGGTGCTTCTGACTTACGAGGTGGATAATTATCTGGGCCTGCCGGGCATGAATGGATTTGACCTGGGCACGAAGTTTCGAGAGCATGCAGATGCGGCCGGAGCGAACTTTGTAATGGATGAGGTGACTGCGATCGAAGCATGCGCGGACGAGAATGGTAAGCCGTTCTACCGCGTAAAGGGTGCGGCGGATACCTACGAGGCTCGCACCATTGTGGCTGCGACCGGAACGGTGCATCGCATCCTGGGGATCCCCGGGGAGGACCGTTTTGCCGGAAGGGGTGTTTCTTACTGCGCGACCTGTGACGGGGCCTTCTTTAAGGGAAAGGAAGTCGCGGTCGTCGGCGGCGGTGACGTGGCCGTGGAGGATGCGATCTATCTGGCACGTTTGTGCAGCAAGGTGACCCTGATCCACCGCAGAGATAAACTTCGCGCGGCGAGATCCCTGCAGGATCGCCTGTTCGCCATGGAAAACGTGGAAGTAGTATGGAATGCCAACGTGACGGAAGTCCAAGGCGATCAGAAGGTGGAAAATATCATCATTACATCGAACTCGGGCGCGAGTCTTGCGTACCCGGTGGATGGCCTGTTTATCGCTGTCGGCATCACTCCGGTGTCGGACTGCTTCAAGGGCCTCGTCCCGATGGATGAAGCGGGCTATATCGTTGCCGGCGAAGATTGCGCTACTTCGGTTCCCGGAATTTATGTGGCCGGTGACTTGCGCACGAAAAAATTGCGCCAGATCGTAACCGCGGTTTCGGACGGAGCCGTGGCGGCCTCTATGGCCGGCAACTATATCGAAAGCATGTGAAACGGGCATTTTCCGCGAAAAACTCTGTGAAAATGCGGGTTTTCAAGGCTCTTTTGTGTTTTTTTGAATGGAAAGTATTGACATTTATATACTCGTTTGTTATAATCGCATTGTAACAGTTTTGTAACATTTGTAATACTTGCTTAAAAACTCGCGGCAGTCGGTTGCGGGTTCTGTCGGAGACACTCCCTTAAGGGAGTTTTTGTCGACTGTATATATTGTTTTTATATTTGTTTCGAGTGTTCCCGATCGGAACGTATGATCGAAGTCAGGTGATTTACGGATGAGAAGACGAAATAAGCACAGCTTGATCAGCCTCGCCATGGCAGGTATTTTCATGATATCTGCCTCGGTTCCTTTTGGAGGCAACCGGGTTTACGCAGATCCTGCAGATGATCCGGATACGATCCAAGTTACTATGGATTCGGATACGCCTTCCGCTGATGATGCTGAGAAAAAAGAAAATAAAGAAGTACAAAATGCCGGCGATCTGGAGACCGTTATGGCCGGGGCCGCCGTGGCTTTAAACAAATATCTGGAGTCGGATTTCACATATGATACGACGGAGTTGTTCGAACGGATCCACATCCACCCGACACAGAACGGCAACGATGTCCCTACGGTCGAGCCGACGACGGAGCCTCCGAGAGAAGAGCCGCCGTTGCCGACAGAAACGGATCCGGTGATCGAGACACTGCCTGACATTCCGGTCGAGACGATGCCTGAGATCCCGGTCGAGACGATGCCGCCGGTCACGGAGGCACCGCATGTCGGCTATAAGGGAATGGCGATCAGCCTGCCCCCGGATACCTATGTAAATGTTCGTAACGCTCCTTCTACCGCGGGAAAGAAGATCGGTAAGATCTACGTGAACGCCGTGGCAGATGTTATCGAAGAGGTCAGCGGTGACGGAGGACAGTGGTTCCTGATCACGTCCGGAACCGTTACCGGTTATGTAAAAGCCGAGTATTTCGTGATCGGGGAGGCTGCTCTCGTCATGAAGGACAGCATCGCGACCCGTATCGGTACAGTCAATACATACAACCTGCGGTTGCGCAGCACACCGGATCTGTCAACGAAGGACAATATCATCACGATGCTCTCCCATGGAACACAGACGACCATCGTCGATGAGATCGGTGAGTTCTACAAGATCGAGCTGGATGAAGGTTTCTTCGGATATATCCATCGTGATTTCGTAGATGTGACGTATGAGTATGCGCACGCGATCAGCCTCGATGAGGAGCGCCTCGCAGCAGAGAAAGCTTATCAGGAGCAGCTCGAGCGTGAAGCGGAAGCCGCCCGCCTGGCTGAAGAAGCAAGACTCGCTGAGGAGGCCCGGATCGCCGAAGAGAAGCGTAAGGCTGAGGAAGCCCGCCTCGCTGAGGAAAAACGTAAGGCGGAAGAGGAATCCCGTATTGCCGAAGAGTCGCGTAAGGCGGCAGAAGCGGCAGCAGCGGCTCAGGCTGAACTGGATAGGACCACTCCGATCCAAATCTCCGCCAGATACATCGGCGGGCAGAAGTATGTCGGCGAAGTCGTAAATGCAAACGAAGTTGAAGTTATTGTATATTATAGGGATGGTCATACAGCGATCGATACTGCCAACTGGAAGAGCTCATTGATCGGTATCCCTCTGGCAGAGGGTGAGATCGTATTCCCGGTTACTTATGGGCCGTTGGAGACCCTGTTCACGGTGAACTCCATCCAGCGCCCGGTAGAGGTTCCGCCCACGGAAACGGCGCCGCCGGAAACGCAGCCCGTGATCAGTGAGGCAGACCAGCTTCGTTTGGCGATCTGTGAATATGCAAAACAGTTTATCGGTAATCCGTATAGACTCGGTGGTACCGATCTCCTCCACGGAACGGATTGCTCCGGTTTCGTAATGCGGGTATTCCAGCAGTTCGGTATTTCGACGACACGTACATCGAAGAGCCAGGCTGCAAACGGTATACCGATCCCGGTAGATCTGAATACGTTGCGTCCCGGTGATCTGCTGTTCTACGATACCAATGGTACCATAACGCATGTGGCGCTCTACATCGGCAACGGTCAGATCGTCCACGCGGCCAATGAAATCTTCGGCATTTGCATCTGGGATGCGTTCTATCGTACTCCTTGTAAGGCCGTAACCTTCCTTCCGTAAGGAAAGAAAAACAATAGAATTGCGAAGCGGATAGGGGACTTGTACTTCCTGTCCGCTTTTTTTCGGAACCGGTTTCGCCCTTTTTATCAGGGGGGTTGACATTTGTATTGGGATTTGCTATAATCCTATCGTAACACTTTTGTAACATTTGTAATAATTGCGTAAATTGTTTACGGCATAGACGGGGGATCCTCCCGAGTTTTTATAGATTCAGGTGTTTTGCGAATGAGAAGAAATAACAGATTTGGCCTGATCGGCTTCGGACTGGCAGCGATGCTTGCAGTAGCGGCAGTGGCTCCGCCCGGAGGCTCCAGGGTACTGGCAGAGCAGACGACGGACTCGAAAGAAGTTCCGACTGCTTCCGATCCGGTCAAAACCGAAAAAACCGATAAAAATATAGAGGCGATCGGCGGGAGTGAAGGCGGTTTAAATAAAACTGCCGGAGTTTCCGTGTCTTTTGATCGGTCTGCATTGGCCGGTTTTACTTATGATTCCACGGAATTGTTTGACCGTATCAATACCCGGCTTACGGCGTCATCTGCTTCGAAGGAGACGCAGCCGGCGGGGACGAACGAGGCAGATCTGCCCGCACCCTCGGTTGCGGAGACATTGCCCGATGTGCTTTTGGAACCCACCTCGGCGGTGGAGACCGGGTATAAGGGAATGGCGGTCAGCCTGCCCAGGGATACATATGTAAATATCCGTACCGCTCCGAATGCCTCCGCAGAGAAGGTCGGAAAGATCTACGCGAAGGCGGTAGCGGATGTGCTGGAAGAGGTGCCCGGCACCGACGGAGCGTGGTTTAAGATCCATTCCGGTTCGGTAGATGGCTATGTTAAGGCTGAATTCTTTGCGACCGGCGACGATGCACTTTCCATGAGGGACGATATCTCGACGCGCATCGGTACGGTGAACACGAAGAACTTGCGACTGCGCAGCACGCCGGATCTTTCGAGTAATGACAACATCATCTCGACGCTGGGATCCGGAACGAAGGCGACTATCGTCGACGAAGAGGGCGAGTTCTATAAGATCGAACTGGATAAAGATTATTTCGGTTATATCCATCGTGATTTTGTGAAGTTGGAATATTTATACGCTCAGGCGATCAGCCTTGATGAGGAGCGCATTGCTGCCGAACTGGCTTATCAGGAGCAGCTGGCGCGCGAGGCGGAGGAAGCGAGACTCGCAGAAGAGGCGAGACTGGCGGAAGAAGCGCGTAAGGAAGCCGAACGTAAGGCGGAAGCAGCCCGAAAGGCGGCCGAGAAACGTAGACAGGCAGATGCTTTCCGTCAGCAGCTTTGTGCATATGCCCTGCAGTTTGTCGGAAATCCGTACCGTTTCGGCGGATCGGATCTCATCAACGGAACGGATTGCTCCGGTTTCGTAATGCGTGTATATCAGAAGTTCGGCTATAAGATCGAACGCACCTCCCGTAAGCAGGCGGCTACTGGAACACCGGTGGCGGTGAACCTGAAGAGTCTGCGCCCCGGCGATCTGTTGTTCTATGAGACGAACGGCAGGATCAACCACGTGGCTCTCTATATCGGTAACGGTAAGATCGTCCATGCGGCCAATGAAAACTTCGGCATCTGCGTCTGGGATGCGTTCTACCGCACGCCGTGCTGCGCCGTATCCTTCTTGCCGTGATGCATGGAAGGCCGTAAGCCGGAACTTGAGATTTAAAGAAACATAAAGTATAATAAACGAGTAGGAGGAGCGTTCTTCCTACTCGTTTTGTGTAGGCAACGAGCCAAAGTGCTCCTGCTGTGCTTGCACAGAGCAGGAACACCTTGGCGATCGCTTTCCGAAGAAAAGACAGTGCATATGGGGGACTTACATTGGGCAGATCTGAAACGATCACGATCGGAATATTGGCGCACGTGGACGCGGGTAAAACCACACTGGCGGAGAGCATGCTCTACACCGCCGGGGTGATCCGGACACCGGGGCGCGTGGATCATAAAAACGCCTACTTGGACAATGATGCGATGGAGCGTGCGCGCGGCATCACGATTTTTTCCAAGCAGGCGCGCTTTGCGTATAAAGATTTGAATTTCGTGTTGGTGGACACGCCGGGACATGTTGATTTTTCGGCGGAGACGGAGCGCACGCTGGCGGTGCTGGATTATGCGATCCTGGTCATCAGCGCATCGGACGGGGTATCCGGTCACGTGCTGACGCTGTGGCGATTGCTGGCGCGCCATCACGTTCCGGTCTTCCTGTTTGTGAATAAGATGGACCAGCCGGGCGCGGACCGCGTAGCGTCGCTTAAGGAACTGAACCGCGCTCTGTCGGATCACATCGTGGACTTCACCGACGCGCCGGACGACGCGGCATTTGCCGAAAGCCTTGCCCTCTGCGACGAGGCGATGCTAGAGGATCATTTGACGGGACACATGCCGGATGCGGATGAGATCGCGGCGGCTATCGCCGCGCGGAAGGTCTTCCCCTGCTATTTCGGTTCTGCGCTGCGGATCACGGGCGTGAAGGAGTTTATGGACGGCTTCGCGACCTACATGCGGCGGAAGGAATATCCCGACGAATTCGGCGCGAGAGTATATAAGATCTCGCATGACGATAAAGGCAACCGCCTGACCTTTATGAAGGTCACGGGCGGTGTGCTTCGCATGCGCGAGAAGCTCGCATTTACCGAGGATAAAGTAAACCGCCTGCGGCTGTATTCGGGCGTGAGCTTTCAGGAAGTGCAGGAAGTCGGCGCGGGCGATATCTGCGCGGCGATCGGCCTGAGTAAGACGCAGTGCGGCGACCTGCTGGGCTACGAGAGCACGGACGGCGGGCAGATGCCGGTTTTGCGTCCGGTGCTGACCTACGGCCTCATCCTGCCGGACGGCGTCGATCCGCATGCATTCTGGGGACGCATCCGCCTGCTGGAGGAAGAGGATCCGATGCTGCGCCTGAATTGGGACGAAAGAAATGCCCGCATCGAGGTGCAGGTCATGGGCGATGTCCAGATGGAGATCCTGAAGACCATGATTGCAGACCGCTTCGGTGTCGATGTGGCGTTCGATGCGGGCGCGATCGTTTATAAAGAGACCCTTCGCGAACCGGTGATCGGGCGCGGACACTACGAGCCGCTGCGGCACTATGCGGAGGTGCATCTGCTGATGGAGCCGTTGCCGGCGGGGAGCGGGCTCGTGTTCGAGAGCCGCGTTTCGGTGGATGAACTGGAGATGAACTGGCAACGCCTCATCCTGACGCATCTGGCCGAAAAACGCCACCGCGGCGTGCTGACCGGGTCGGAGTTTACCGACGCGCGACTGACGCTGATCGCGGGGCAGGCGCACCCGAAGCACACGGAGGGCGGCGATTTCCGCCAGGCGACCTACCGCGCCGTGCGCCAGGGCCTTATGTCCGCGGATTGCGTCCTCCTGGAGCCGATCTACGGTTTCTCACTGAAGGTTCCGGCCGACCAGCTGGGACGCGCCATGACGGACCTGACGCGCATGGGGGCGGAGTTTACGCCCGGTGAACATACGCCGGAGTATGCATGCCTTAATGGCACCTGTCCGGTCTCTACCATGCGGGAGTACCGCAAAGAGGTCATGCTGTACACACGCGGTTTCGGCGAGCTGACCTGCGAGCCGGCCGGATATTTGCCGTGCCATAACACCGAGGAGGTACTGGAGCGGATGAACTATTCGCCCGAGTCGGACCTTGATGAACCGGCGTCGTCCGTGTTCTGCGCTCATGGCGCTGGCTTCGTCGTGGACTGGGCGGACGTGCCGAACTACGTGCATGTGAGAGAATATCCCGCGGGGGTAGTACCGCGCAGCCTGCTTGCGAAAGAAAAGGGTAAAGGCGGCTTTGCGGCGGAATCGGATGATGCATATGCGGGCAATGTATCCGCCGACGTCCGGAACAGAGCCATGGATGAAGCCGATGTGTCCCCGGCGGAGCGATACGCCCGCAGCGCGGCCCTCGACCGCGAACTGGAAAGCATTTTCCGCCGGACCTACGGGGATAAAAAAGAGACCGCGCAGGCACAAAAACGCACGGTCTACGACTCGGAAAAAACCGAGAAAGAATACACCTACAAACCTGCGAAGAAGCGGGAACGCTACCTGCTCGTGGACGGCTACAATATCCTGTTTTCCATGGAAAATGAGCCCGACCTGCGCGGCCGTGACTGGCAGGACCTGCGCGAGATGGTGCGCAGTGACATCGCCGGCGCCCGCGAACGCCTGATCGACATCCTGTGCAATTATCAGGGCTACCGCAAGATGAACCTCATCCTGGTGTACGACGCGTACAAAGTCAAGGGTAACCCCGGCGAGATCCGCCGGAGGGGCAGCATTGACGTCGTGTACACGAAAGAAGCCGAGACCGCGGACCAGTTCATCGAGCAGGTGACGAAGCAGATCATAAAGAATGCCGAGGTGACGGTGGCTTCCTCCGACGGAGTGGAGCAGATCATCATCTACGGCAGCGGCGCCCTGCGCATGAGCGCCCGGGAACTGCGCGACGAGATCGACCGCGCGAATGAAGAGATCCGGGGACATCTGAAGAGCTGAAGCCCGGATGACCTGCAAATACAACAAGAAGCTGCCGCATATCCATGCGGCAGCTTCCTGCATTTTTCAGAAAGGAGTCATATATGCGCGCCGACTGCGCGAACGTGGTTTATTCGAAGGTAGGTTCGATGAGTCCATAGGTTCCGTTCTTTCGCTTATAAACGACATTTACCTCTTCGGTAGCTGCGTTGCAGAATACGTAGAAGCTGTGGCCCAAAAGCTCCATCTGGATGCAAGCCTCTTCGGGATCCATCGGCTTGATGCCGAAACGTTTGGTACGGACGATCTTCACTGCGTCTGCATCCTCTGCGCTGTCATCCTCGAACAATTCGGGGATCAGTCCCTCGCCGGCCTGCTGACGGTCTACGATCTTTCTCTTATATTTCTTTAACTGGCGCTCCAGCGTCTCCTCAACGAGATCGATGGAAACATACATGTCATTGCTGACCTGTTCTGCGCGGATAATGGATCCTTTTACCGGGATGGTGATCTCGATCTTCTGCCGATCCTTCTCAACACTGAGAGTAATGAGCGCTTCCGTATCTGCGTGGAAGTAACGCTCGAGTTTGCTGATCTTTTCGATTACGGCTGCTCTGAGCCCTTCAGTAACGGTGATGCCTCGACCTGTAATAATATATTTCATGTTGTGCTCCTGTTCCCGATCCGCTGCCTCCGAAGGAGGATGGATCGTAAGTTTCTAAAGAGGAAAGGTCCGACCTTTTACTCTTGCATCTATTATACCATAGAACGAAAAATAATCAAGCCTTTTTTGCAAAGTTTTATCGACAATTAAATATGAGTTTACGATATATTCTAAAAAATTCAAACTACAGAACGAATTAACAAAAGATATGGTGTAGAATCCCTGTCAAGCAAAACATTCGAAAAAACAGCCGAAAGACGGTTTTTAGTGAAAAATACACAAAACAGCCGTATCAGGTTCAAAAGGAGGATTTCAAACATTTTTTTTGCAAAAAATGTGGATTGTGTGGATAAAATCGATAGTAAAACACCGAAATCCGTTCACACAGGCGATTTTAAGAACAAAAAAATGTGGAAAACCCGTGAATAACTGTAAATAGAGAAGATTTCGACCGGAGGGCGAAGTTCCCGATGTGCTCCCTCTCTTTTGTGCATCTTCCACAAAAAGCGCAAGAAGTTTACGAAAAAACAGACTGACAATTGCATACAACATTTCGAAACGGAACCGAATAAGACGGCCGATCCCGAAAAAAATCCTTGAAAGAAAACTTGATTTATGATACACTAAGAAAGTATGTTGAGTTAGTATGCCGTACTGTACGCCGTGCGGTTTCAGGGCTGTTCCCGGGCATGCAAAACCGACGTATTTCAAATGATACGAACCCTGCTTCCGATGTTTGAAACACCGCCTGCAGGAGAAAAATAGAAACGTCCGGGGTCGCCCGACTTTGGACTGGGAGTATGAAACATGGGATTGATTAAGAAGATTTTCGGAACCCACAGCCAGCGCGAGATCAAAGCGCTGCGCCCTACTTTAAATAAGATTCTGGGTTACCGGGAAGAGATGATGGCAAAAAGCGACGAGGAACTGCGCGCAAAAACGCAGGAGTTCAAAGATCGCCTCGCTAAGGGCGAGACCCTCGACGACCTCCTCCCCGAAGCATTTGCCGTTGCAAGAGAAGCGACACGCCGTGTCCTGAACCAGGAGCACTACGAGGTACAGATCCTGGGTGGTATCATTATCCACCAGGGACGTATTGCCGAGATGAAGACCGGTGAAGGTAAGACACAGACCTGTATCCTGCCTGCGTACCTGAATGCGCTGGAGGGAAAGGGCGTACACGTTGTCACGGTCAATGACTACCTGGCGAATCGTGATGCCCACTGGATGGGACGTGTGCATGAGTCTTTGGGACTCACCGTCGGCTGCGTTTTGAACAGCATGTCGAGCGAGGAACGCCGTAAAGCTTACGCTTGCGATATCACATATGTTACGAACAACGAGCTCGGTTTCGACTACCTTCGTGATAACATGTGCACCTATAAGGAGGAACTTGTTCTCCGCGGCCTGCACTATGCGATCATCGATGAGGTCGACTCTATTTTGATCGATGAAGCGCGTACGCCGCTCATCATTTCCGGTCAGAGCGGAAAGAGCAACAAACTGTACGAAGTAGCGAACTACATCGCGACCCGTCTGGAGAAGGGTACCGTGACCGAAGTCAACAAAATGGATATGTTGGCCGGCATTCGCCCCGAAGAGACTGGAGATTTCGTCGTAGATGAGAAGGAAAAAGCGATCAACCTGACAGAGCGCGGTACGCGTAAGGTCGAGGAATTCTTCAAGATCGATAACCTGGCGGATCCCGAAAACCTCGAGATCCAGCACCATATCAATCAGGCGCTGCGCGCGAACTACCTGATGTTTAAGGATCAGGATTACGTTGTCAGCGATGACCAGATCCTGATCGTCGACAGTTTCACCGGCCGTATCATGCCGGGCCGCCGTTACAACGACGGTCTGCACCAGGCCATCGAAGCCAAAGAGCACGTTAAGGTAAAGCGTGAGTCCGCGACCCTCGCGACCATCACGTTCCAGAACTTCTTCAATAAGTTTGACAAAAAGGCCGGCATGACCGGTACCGCCGTTACGGAGGAAAAAGAATTCCGCGGCATCTACTCGATGGACGTTGTGGAGGTCCCGACCAACAAACCGGTCGCTCGTATCGACCATCAGGACAGTGTGTATAAGACGAAGGCCGGTAAGCTCCGCGCCGTAGTTGCAGAGGTCATGCGTGCCCACGAGAAGGGACAGCCCGTCCTGGTCGGCACCATCACCATTGAGGCATCCGAAGAACTCAGTGCGTTGCTGAAGAAGCAGGGCATCAAGCATAACGTGCTCAATGCGAAGTACCATGAGCAGGAAGCACAGATCATCGCCGACGCAGGCCAGCACGGCGCGGTAACCATCGCGACGAACATGGCCGGTCGTGGTACCGATATCAAACTCGACGACGAATCCCGCGCTGCCGGAGGTCTGTACGTCATCGGCACCGAGCGTCACGAGTCCCGTCGTATCGATAACCAGTTGCGTGGTCGTTCCGGTCGTCAGGGAGACCCGGGTGAGTCCCGTTTCTTCCTGTCTTTGGAAGATGATCTGCTCCGCCTCTTCGGCGCCGAGCGTGTCATGGGCATGTTCAACAAGATGATCGGTGAGGATGACGAGATCGTTCACGGCATGCTCACACGTGCCATCGAACGTGCGCAGAAGCGCATCGAGAGCAACAACTACGGTATCCGTAAAAACCTCCTCGAATACGATGAGGTAATGAATGAACAGCGTGAGATCATCTACTCGGAGCGTATGCGCGTCCTGAACGGCGAGAGCATGCGCGAGGTCGTTCTGAACATGGTCAATGATATCATTGAGCGTGCCGTTGACGAGCACATTTCCGATGATGTCAACTATAAAGAGTGGGATCTGGAAGAATTGTCCCGTACCATCAACAGCGTCATTCCGGTCGGTATGATCGCTTTGAAGGACGATGCGAAAGATGTCGATAAGAAGCAGCTTGTCCATATGCTGAAGGAGATCGCCGTTAAGCATTACGAGGCGAAAGAAGCGAAGCTTTTCTCCGAGGTTGCGGTCGGCACCGATCCCGTCGAGCAGTTCCGTGAGTTCGAGCGAGTTTGCCTGTTGAAGGCGATCGATGTGAACTGGATGGGCCATATTGATGATATGGAGCAGCTGAAGCAGGGTATCGGACTTCAGGCATATGGCCAAAAGAATCCTGTTGTCGAATATAAGATGGCTGCTTACGACATGTTCGAGGCGATGACCAAATCCATCCAACAGGATACCGTCCGCCGGATCTATTATGCCCGTGTTCAGCAGAACGTTGAGCGTGAGCAGGTTGCTAAGGTGACCGGTACCAATAAGGACGACACCGTTGCAAACGCACCGAAGCGTCGTGCCGAGAAAAAGATCTACCCGAACGATCCCTGTCCTTGCGGTTCCGGTAAAAAGTACAAGAACTGCCATGGTCTGCAGGGCGGATTTAAGGGTTGATTAGATAAAAAATTTACAAAAAAGGCAGGTGATGGTTGTGGTTGAATTGGATCAGTTTAAGTATACACTTCAGGCACAGGAGAAACCATTGTACGAATTGAGGGATTCACTTTGACCTGGCTGCAAAAGACCGCCAGATAGCTGAATTGTCCCTTTACATGGAGGACCCGAAATTCTGGGATGACGCTAAACGCTCCCAGGAGATCACAAAGAAAATGCGCCAGCTCGAGGCGACGGTGAAGCAGTACCGGGATCTGGAGACGACTTATGAGGACATCCAGACCATGATCGAGATGGCAGATGAAGAAAACGACGCATCGCTGATCCCGGAGATCTCGGAAATGTTGGATTCATTTTGCGAGGAACTGGAAGAACTTCGTATGCAGACACTTCTGAACGAGGAGTATGACTCCTGCAACGCCATCCTCCGGCTCAATGCCGGCGCGGGCGGCACGGAGAGCTGTGACTGGGCGGGCATGTTATACCGTATGTATAATAAGTTCGCGGATCGTCATAAATTTACCGTGGAAGTTCTGGATATGCTCGAGGGCGATGAGGCCGGCATCAAGTCGGTCACTTTCCAGATCAACGGTGAGAACGCATACGGATTGTTGAAATCCGAGCACGGCGTACACCGCCTGGTGCGCATTTCCCCGTTCAACGCGGCCGGAAAGCGCCAGACTTCCTTCGTTTCCTGCGACGTTATGCCGGATATCGAAGAGGATCTCGATGTTGAGATCAACATGGACGACCTGCGCATCGATACCTATCGTTCCAGCGGCGCCGGCGGCCAGCATATCAATAAGACGTCTTCGGCCATCCGTATCACGCATATTCCGACGGGTATCGTGGTGCAGTGCCAGAACGAGCGTTCCCAGTTCCAGAATAAAGACAAAGCCATGCAGATGCTGAAGGCAAAGCTCTTTATCCTGAAGCAGCAGGAGAATGCGGATAAAGCGGCAGGCATCCGCGGCGAGGTAAAAGACAACGCCTGGGGTAGCCAGATCCGTTCGTATGTCCTGCAACCGTACACGATGGTGAAAGACCATCGTACGGGTGCTTCCATCGGAAACGCACAGACCGTCTTGGACGGCCATCTGGATCTCTTTATCAGCGCATATCTGAAGTGGATCAAGACCGGTGAAAAAAACGGCGACACTTCTGCGGACGACATGTAATGATACCGGGCTCGAAAAGCCGACGCGGGCATGATTCAAGGCACGAAACAAATAGAAAGAAGCGAACAGCATTATGGGAAGATATTTCGGTACGGATGGTTTCCGCGGCGAGGCGAATGTTACACTGAACGTTCAGCACGCATTTAAAGTCGGACGTTTCCTCGGCTGGTTTTATCAGCGTGAGAAGAAGGCGGGAGAGCGTGTTAAGATCGTGATCGGTAAGGACACGCGGCGTTCCAGTTATATGTTTGAGTACAGTCTGGCGGCGGGGCTTACGGCCTCCGGTGCAGATGCTTACCTCCTGCATGTAACGACCACCCCTTCGGTCTCCTACGTAGTGAGGACGGAGGATTTTGACGCAGGCGTGATGATCTCCGCCAGCCATAACCCGTTTTATGACAACGGTATCAAACTGATCAACGGTCGCGGCGAAAAGATGGAGGAGAGCGTGCTTTCCCTCATCGAGGATTACATTGACGGGTGTCTTACCTTGGATGGCGTTTCCTATCCGGAACTTCCGCTCGCGACGAAGGACGGCATCGGATTTACCGAGGATTACGTGGCGGGCAGAAACCGCTATGTGGGTTATCTGATCTCTCTGGCTACCCGTTCTTTCAAGAATATGCGGGTAGGTCTGGACTGTGCCAACGGCGCCTCCTGGACCATCGCCAAAGCAGTATTTGATGCACTGGGCGCGAAGACCTACGTGATCAATGCGCAGCCGAACGGCTTGAATATCAATGAGAATGCGGGTTCGACGCACATCGGAGGCCTGCAGGAACTGGTCCGCACAGAAGGTCTGGACGTCGGCTTTGCCTACGACGGCGACGCGGATCGCTGCATCGCGGTCGATGAAAACGGCAACGTGGTCGACGGCGATCTCATCATGTACATTTGCGGCCGTTATATGAAAGAGCGCGGCGAACTGGACAATAACTGCGTAGTTACGACGCTGATGAGTAATTTTGGCCTGTATAAGGCATTTGACGAGACCGGGATCTGCTACGAGAAAACGGCCGTCGGCGACAAATATGTCTACGAGTCCATGCAGAAAAACGGACACCGCATCGGCGGCGAACAGTCCGGCCATATTATATTTTCCAAGTATGCAACCACCGGCGACGGCATTTTGACCAGCCTGAAACTGATGGAGGTCATGCTGGAGAAGAAAATGAAACTCTCCGAGCTGGCTAAGCCCGTGACGATCTATCCGCAGTGTCTGAAGAACCTGCGCGTGAGCGATAAAACGGCGGCGCAGCAGGATCCGCGCGTCGTGGAAGCCGTGCGGCGCACGGCAGCGTATCTGGGCGACAACGGACGCATTCTGGTCCGTGAGTCCGGAACGGAACCGCTGATCCGCGTCATGGTGGAGGCGGCCACGGATGATATCTGCACATCTTGTGTGGATGAGATCATCGATGTGATCAAAGCCTGCGGTTACGAGCAGGCATAAATCGGCCGAAAGGCCCGGGGGTACTTAAGAGGTGCATTATGGAAAAAGATAAATTCCTGCAAGAGATCGAAGAACGGATCGAGGCGCTGGACTTCATCAAGCCCGGCATGTTTCCGAAGATCGATCTGTATATGGATCAGGTCACGACCTTCATGGACAGTCATATGAAGAATTCCAAACGAAATGAAGATGACAAGATCCTGACGAAGACCATGATCAACAACTACGCCAAAAATGATCTTTTTCCGTCACCGGAGAAGAAAAAATATACCAACGATCATATGTATATTTTGACGTTGGTCTACTATTTGAAGAGTCTGCTTTCGATCAATGATACCCAGATCCTGTTAAAGCCGATGACCGATCGGTACTTCGGCGGCAAATCAAAGGATCTGTCCATGGAAGAGATCTATAATTCCATCTATCGTATGTGTCGTCAGCAGCATAAGAACTCTTCGGAAACGTTCGAGTATGCTTTCGACCTTTCCACGGAGGCGTTTGACTCCCTGGAACTTCCGAAGGATGAAAAAGAGTATCTGCAGGTGCTTTCTTACATCTGCGTGCTCGGTTTTGACGCTTATCTGAAGAAGACCGTCATCGAGATGCTTTTGGACCGCCTGAAGGCGCAGGAGGAGATCGAAGAGAAACGGCAGCAGGAAGCGAAGAAAGAAGCCAAAAAGCAAAAAGACACCGGGGCGAAAAAAACTCCGGAAGGATGATCGTAAATATCTACGGATTGAAAAGTCTATAGCATAACAAAGCCGCCGGCGGGAAGGATCCCGCCGGCGGCTTTTGTATTATTAGGGGGTATATATACGATCAACCGCCGATCTCACAGAGATGGAGAATGGCGTTGCTTGCGATCAGGCATTCAAAATGCTCTTTCGCATGCGACTCGAAAAACAGGTTATCGCGGCTGACGATCTTGCCGAACTCCTGAAAGATGCTGCAGGTAGAGTTTACTGCATGTGCAGTCGCACCGATCGTGTGCATCAGGAGATAGTAAGCATTTTCGGGGGCCGGAGACTTATAAAGTGCATTTTCCCCGGGATACGGGCCGGCACAGACAGCTGCGCGGCAGGCGTCATTGAACGAATCAAAGCGGAAGACGAAGAGCATGTCCTTCGTAAGCGGAGGCTCGGGAGTCTGCGACGTCTTACCGGCCTTTGTACGTGTTCCGTGGGAGGCGCGGCCTTTATTCGGCTCGGCAGGGGCGGCTTTTTTATCCTCCTGCGCGGTTGCCGGAATGGTGCCTGCATTCTCGCGGAGTTTGGCGATCAGGTTTTTAAACGGAACGAAAAACTCGTGGCCGGCGGAACCTTTCACCAGGTAGTTCATGAAGCGGTCAAAAGACTGAGATGCATTCGCATCCTTCGAGATATCGGCGCCGTCAACGAAGATCGAGAAGGAAGCGGTCGCCTCACCGTTTTCCTTCAACTGACGGAGGAATTCTTCCATTTGTGCCGGTTCTGCTTCGGCCGCTTCAAACAATTCGGCCTTTCTCACCTCGTTCAGACCGGTGCTGTCCTCGGGTTCGGGGATATTGTCAAACTCCTCTTCCTCCTCATCCTGAAAGGGAAGAAGGTCGTCATCTTCATTATCATATTCTTTAAATGCCTGTTCCTGAATAAAGGGGGAAAAGGTCGCATAGCGGGGGTCTGTTTCTTCAAACTCCTCGGCGAATGTGTAGACCAGCTCCACTCCTCCGTCTGCTTTCGGGATGATCTCGGTACGCATACCGTTATCGAGCGGTTCAAAATCGAGTTCGATCCGCGCGCGGAACAGGATCTCACGGATAAAAGAGGCAGTTGCAGCGTTTCCGTACTTCAGGTCCTCGAGCCGGATCCCCAGTTTGTGAAGTTCGTTTTTGGAAATGCTGACAGACAGGCTGTTGTCGTTCTCACGTTTAAACTTCATATGTCCATGGCTCGCGTTTTCTGCGGTAACGCAAGCATCCTCCTTTCGTAAATATGGTCGGGGAAGCGGGCTTCCTCGTTTTGTCTATTATAGTGGATGGAGGACAAAAAGTAAAGGGCTAAATCTTACGTTTTTCTTATTTGTCAGGTCGCGGAAAATGCCGACCGACTATGGGTGAAGAGAGACGCAGAAATTGTGTAATTATCGTGGACAATATCTGAATTTTGAAACATTCAGAATTTTTATTGACCTAAAAAACACGCTGTGGTATAGTTTCCTCAACCCGAATATGAGAAGAAAGGAGAAGTGACTTAATTGGACATGCCGGCAGGTGATTGGGACTTTTTTGATGAGTATGAGATGTTGCGGATCATGGGTCGGGGAGCGAGAGGCAGTGTTCTTCTGGTGCGCAGTCGCGCAGACCGCGAACTGCGCGCGGTGAAGTTTTTTGCGAAGGAGGACCGGGCGGCGGCATTGCACGAGGCAGAGATCCTGAAGGATCTGTATCACCCGGGGATCCCGGCGTTTTACGGTCTGGTGCCCATCCGGCTGCGACCGCCCTATGGCTGTGGCTACGGCCTGGTCATGGCTTTCGTTCCCGGAATCCCGCTTCCGACAGCGACCGGCGGCGGGCTTTTGCCGAAAACGGCGATCTCGTATGCCATGCAGTTGTGCGAGATCCTTGCCTATCTGCACGGACTTCCCGAGCCCGTGCTGCATCTGGATCTGCAACCGCAAAACATTCTGGTCAATGAATACGGACGGTTATTTTTGGTAGATTTCGGGAGCTCATTTCCCATGTCCGTGGCTTCCACGGCACCGGAGCGGTTCGGGACGGCGGATTTTGCCGCACCCGAGATCTATCGGCCGGGAAGACTTGACGCAGGCGCCGACCTGTACTCCGTAGGGATGCTTTTATACTATATGCTGACGGGGATGACGGCGGACATGGGCTCGCCGATGGCGCTGGGGACTTGTTTTGATAAGCTGTGCCGGACCGTACGCGAACGACATGCGGGTGAGATGCTGGCGGAGATCATTTGCCGCCTGCTGTATCCGACGCCACTTTTGCGCTGCTTCGATGCGAAGATGTTGAAGTGCATGCTTGAGCAGGTGCTCATCATTCTGAAGCAGGAGGACGGCGATCCGCGGAGGACGGCAGCGGATGACCTGCAGAGATCTCCGAGGACTATCCGGCTTGGTATCTGCGGCGTGAGCGCAGGTTGCGGAGTATCGCATGTGGCGCTGGCATTGAACGAAGTGTTCCGACGACGGCGAAGCTGTTGCCCTGTGGGGAGCAGGGGCGAATGTTCCCTGCAGGTGACGGATTACGGCGTGGCCACCTCAGACAGCGTGCGCAGAATGTGCGCACGTACCGATCGACAGATCTTATTGGCGGACATGGAGCATTGGCAGCGAGGAACTTTTCGGACGGCTGCAGCGATGCTTCCGGACAGTGCCGCCTTTCTGTTTAATTTCAGCGATGCAAAACAGTTCCGAAGTATTCGGTCGCAACTGACCGAAGCCGAGGCAAAACGATGCCTTCGCGTGCCTTATATACCGGATCCGTATAATGCATTGCCCGAAACGGAGAACTTTGTATCGGATGTTTGCGCCATGATCTTGCGGGAGTCTCGTTTAGATAACATGCACGGGGAGAGACGCGTGATCGGCATGTCAAGGTGAGTTCGCGGGCAGGCGGGTAAATGATATATCACGTTCATGCTAAAAGTACCTATCCGTCTGCCGCGAAAGCACAGGGAATCTGAAAACAGTGTAAATGTTAAGGAGAAGCGGGCGGACGAAGCGGTCCGCAGATGAAGGGGAGAGATGAAACAACGTATGGCATATCGAGAGATATTGAGGGAATTAAAAGAAATGCAGGCCAGGGGGATCGGCCTGGAGTTGAACGGTTATGCCTCCGGACCGGAGGCGATCGTGCGTGCACACCGCATTTGTGAGACGAAGGGAACTTACAATATCATGCGGGATTACGTGATCGATGAGACCAAAGGGGAGATCGAGGAAGTTCATTTTGATTTTGTAAGAAACCCGAAACCATGATGCTTAGGCAGTTATGGGAGGGCAGAGCGAGCGTGCCCGGCAAATGCATACCAAGGGCGATCGGTCTGATATGGGGCGGGCTTATATAAGAACGGAAGAGTGATCCGGGGCGGCTCGATATTTACTTTTCAGTCGCTTTTCGATATAATGATTATGAATCGCATTATCATTTTATCCGGAGGTGGCAGTATGCCCAGGATTACGGATCCGCAGGATCGGAACGAAAATATCGTAGAGATCCCGAAGATAGAAGAGGACGCCGCAAGCGGCGAGAATATAGCGGCCGAGATCGATACGGAAGCGATCGTGGAGCAGGCGGAGAGCGAGATACGGCAGGAGGCCGCATCGTCCATTCCCGAGCCGCCCACGATCTCAAAAAAGTTGGTCATCGGCCTGGCAGTGTTCGGTGTGCTTTTGGTCGGAGCCATGCTGTATCTGGTGGCCGTGATGTTCGGCCCGAGCAGGGAGCACATCGATCCGGAGGATTATTTTAAAACGGCGCAGGGCATTCCCGTGATCCTGGATACGGCATTGGCCGAACAGAGAGGCATGCGGAGCGCGGACAGCATATATATCCCGATCACGCTGTTTACGGAAACGGACTCGCATTATTATCATGATACATCCGTGAATAAGATCCTGTACGCAACGGAGACGGAGGTGAAGTCCTACCCGATCGTGGAAGCGAAGAAGACGGGAGCGGGGACGCTGTCGGTGCAGGGTTCGGACGGGAAGTGTTTTGTGTCCCTGGACGGAGCGGTCTACGCGGATATTGAGATCGTGAAGGAGTGGTCTCCGATCGACATTGACGTGCTGGAGGGACCGGAGCGCATCTGGATCCGGACCGATGCACAGAAAAATTATAAGAAGGCGACCGTGAAGAAGAGTGCGGCGTTACGTGATGAAGCAAATAACAAAGGCTCGATCCTGGAGGACATGACGACAGGAGAGAGCGTGTACGTGCTCGGTGAGCAGGGAACCTTCAGCCATGTATTTACCGAGAGGGGTTATACCGGATATGTAAAATCAAACGCGCTGGAGGTTGCGGACCAGTCGGTCGCCCTGACGGAGAAGACGGTGTCCGCTTACAGCGGCAACAGGCTTTCCGAGCCGGTCTGCCTGGTATGGCACCAGATCTTTGAGGGCAGTGCGAAGAACCAGACGGAGCGTTTTATCAACGCGATCGAGCAGACTCCCGGGGTCAATGTCGTGTCCCCGACGTGGTTTTCATTGGCCACGGAGGACGGAGTCATCACCAGTTTCGGCGATCCGACCTACGTAGAGGCGGCGCATGAGCGCGGCATCAAAGTCTGGGGCCTGGTCGATAATTTCAACAAGGCGGTCGACAACCTGAAACTGCTTTCGGACCGCACGGCGAGGTCGACACTGATCGCGTCGCTGATGTCGGAGGCACAGCGCACCGGAATGGACGGCATCAACATCGACTTTGAGTCGAACAGCACAGGCCTGGGCGGATTAAGCAAGGCTTGCGGCATTCATTTTATACAATTTGTGCGTGAACTTTCCATCGAGTGCCGGAAGAAGGGCCTGACGCTTTCCGTGGATAATTACGTGCCCATGTCTTACAACGAGTTCTACCATCGCGATCGTCAGGCGGAGTGCGTGGACTATGTGATCATCATGGGATATGATGAGCACTACGGCGGCAGCGATCCCGGTTCGACCGCATCCATTTCGTTCGTGACGACCGGTATCGAAAACACCCTGAAGCAGGTGCCGGCGGAGAAAGTGATCAACGCTGTGCCGTTCTACACGCGTCTGTGGAAGATGACGCCGAAGGCACAGGCGGCGGAAAACGCAAAGATCATCGAGGACCCCTCCTCGCCGATCGGCGCTTATGCACTGAGCAGTTCTGCACTCGGCGCGCCTGCAGTCCAAACGATCTTGGAAGAAAATTCTCTGGCTTCGAAAGTGAAATGGTTGGAGGCGGAGAAACAAAATTATGTGGAGTATGAAAGCGAAGGCTTCTACTATAAATTGTGGATCGAGGACGAAAAGTCCATGGAACCGCGACTTTCCTTCATGAAGAGTAAGCAGTTGGCGGGGGTCGCCTGCTGGAAACTCGGACTGCAGAACGAGTCGCTTTGGAACGTGATCCGCGAGGCCTACGGCCGATAAACGACAGCAATTAACCTGGTCCCCCTTGCTTTTGAGCAAAAGGTTTACGCTTATGCAATATTATCTGACTTTATTTATCCTTTCGGTCTTACTTACGTTTTGTTACATTTTCAAGTGGAACCGAAGGTACAGTGTTTATTTCACCATCCTGTTTTGCATCATCCCGGTCGCCTGTTTTGGCTACCTGCAGCAGTCATGGGCCATAAAAGAAGAAGACGCGCTGGGCGGATTGAAACTGGCATATTCGGGCGGCTGCTTTTGTACGCTTGCGATGGTGCTCAGTATCGTTCAGCTTTGCAAATTCCGCATTTCGAAACCGGTTCGTTCGTTCCTTTTGGTGGGCTCGATCCTGTTTTATCTGCTGATCCTTACGATCGGGTATTATCCGATGTATTACAAGACGGTTGCCTTCGTACAGGAAAACGGGCAGTCGTTCCTCCGAAAAGAATATGCTTACGGCCATACGCTGTTCGCCGTTTGGATCGTTTTCCTTATGGTGCTCAGTTTGACCGGAATTATCCAGGGTTATCATCGCAGGTCAGAAGTATCCCGTAAAACGACGCTCATGTTGTTCTCGATGGTCATGATCTGCATGATATCGTATCTACTGGATAAAAGGGCTTCACTGGGCATCGAATTGATGCCGCTCGGCTATGTTTTCGGGCAGATCGTTTACCTGATCATCGCCGACCGGTTGGTGCTTTATGACGTGACCGATACGGTCATCGACGTTTCTCTGAAGCGCGGAGATGTTGCTGTTCTTTCCTTTGATCGCAAACGGCGCTTTTTGGGATGCAACGAAACAGCGATCCGGTTCTTTCCGGAACTCGACGGTTCCATCATCGACGAGCCCCTGCGCATGACGAATAACTATGTCAGCCGGGATGCCGATAAGAGGGCAGAGATGGCGAAAGTACTGGATGACTGGATGGACGAGGTCGTGAGTTCGCCCGATGTTGTGGAACATATGTACGATCACGAGGGACGCATTTTCCGCTTCCGTTCCGATGAGATCATGGATGGTCGGGTCTGCCGCGGCTTCAGTTTCTCCATCACGGACGAAACACGCGAGCAGCAGTACCTGCGACTGATCGAGGACTACAATAACACACTGGAGCAGGAAGTTGAAAAGAAGACGCAGCACCTGGTCGAGATGCATGATAAATTTGTCCTGGGCATGGCGGAAATGGTCGAAGGTCGTGACAGCTCGACGGGCGGCCACATCAAGCGCACCAGTCAGGGCGTTCGCCTGCTGATCGGGGAGATGCGCAAAGATCCGGCGCTGAACCTGACCTATGAATTCGCCCGTGATATGATCAAGGCGGCCCCCATGCACGATATCGGAAAGATCACGATCGATGACGCGATCCTGCGTAAGCCCGGAAACTTTACGCCGGAGGAACTCGCGAAGATGCGGGAGCATTCTGCCGCGGGCGCGAAGATCCTGCATGAACTTCTGGCGGATCTCGGCGATCCCGAGTTCGCAACGATCGCGGAAAATGTCGCTCACTACCACCACGAGCACATGGACGGCACCGGCTACCCGGAAGGCCTGAAGGGTGAGGAGATCCCTCTCGAGGCACGGATCATGGCCATTGCCGACGTATACGATGCGCTTGTGAGCAAACGCTACTATAAAGACGGCATGAGTTTCGAGGATGCCGACCGCATCATCATGGAGGGCATGGGGACCCAGTTCGACAAAAACCTCGAACCATTCTACATCGCCGCCCGGCCGAAACTCGAAGCCTATTACAAACGTGAATTTGAAGAGAAGAAATAAACAAAAAACGGGGCTGCCTTTGGGCAGCCCCGTTGCTATGCAAGCACTCGGTCATCAGAAACCGAAATATTCTTTTGCATTGTAGTAGGAGATGTCTTCCACGATGCCTCCGAGGAGTTCCATGTCGGCGGGGAATTCTCCGTTTTCCACGATGGTTCCGATGACATCACAGAGGACACGGCGGAAGTATTCGTGGCGGGTGTAGGAAAGGAAACTGCGGGAGTCGGTCAGCATACCGAGGAAACCGGCCAGGTTGCCCTGGGATGCCAGCGAAAGCATCTGCTCGCGCATTCCGTTCTTGTGATCGTTGAACCACCAGGCGCTGCCCTGCTGGATCTTACCGAAGGTGGGGCCTTCCTGGAAGCAGCCGATGATGGAACCGATGATCAGGTTATCTGCCGGGTTCAGGCTGTACAGGATGGTCTTCGGAAGTTCGTTGGTCTCATCGAGAGCGTTTAGGAAATCTGCAAGCTGGGCTGCGTTGGTGCAATTATCCGCGCAGTCAAAACCGGTGTTCGCGCCGATGGCGTTGAACATACGGGTGTTGTTGTCACGCTTTACACCGAAGTGTAGCTGCATGACCCAACCCAGACGATGGTAGTTGCGGGCCAGTTCCAGGAGAAGAGCCGTTTTAAACTGAGCTTCTTCCAGTTTTGTAAGAGGAACCATTCGGCTTCTCTTAACGAAGATACCCTCGACTACGCTGGAGGAAGCCGGCTCATACGGAACATAGGACATGCCATGATCGCAGATCTTGCAGCCGCGGCGCGCGAAGAACTCCATGCGGATCTTCAAAGCTGAGATCAGGGAAGAGTAGGATTTGATATGTACGCCGGAGGCTCTGGAGAGCTGGTCGAGGTACTCCAGGTAATCCGGTTTCTCAAGGTCCACTGCACGGTCCGGACGCCATGCCGGAAGAACGGTGACATCAAAACTCGGGTCCATTGCGATCTTTGCATGATGCTTCAGGTCGTCGGCCGGATCGTCGGTGGTGCAGATCACCTCAACGTGTGACTTCTTTATGATATTGCGGACTGACATGGACGGGTCCTGCAACATGCGGTTGCAATGCTCCCATGCCTCTTCGGCGGTCTCTTCGGAGAGGGGCTTATTGAAGTTGAAGTAACGCTTCAGCTCCAGGTGGCTCCAGTGATACAGAGGATTGCCGATCGCGCAGCCCAGGACGGTAGCCCATGCCACGAATTTATCATGATCGGATGCATCACCGGTGATCAGACGCTCACTCACACCGCAGGAACGCATAAAGCGCCACTTATAGTGATCGCCGCTCAGCCAAAGCTGGGTTATGTTGTCAAATTTGCGATCCTCTTCAATGTCCTCCGGGTTGATGTGACAATGATAGTCGATGATGGGAACTTTTGCGGCATAATCGTAGAATAAGACCTTTGCAGTCTCGTTGGAAAGTAGAAAGTTGGTATCCATAAATTCTTTCATGCTGTTCTTCGGCATCGCTGCGACAGGCTGCTCGCAACCCCTCCTTCTGCTTTCGGATGCCGTCCCTCCTGTATTAGATTTTTAAGCGGTGGATCCGTCCCGCGGACCCGTTTACGAGAGTGTCGACATGTAGCGACACCTGTATGAAATCAGTATACAACTTTTTGTGAAATGGTGCAACAACAGATTTGATTTATGGGTTGCATTTTGTGTTCGACATTGTTATAATGAGTTTGATTGAAACGGGAACGCTTCAAGATCATTAAAAGCAGAAGGTACAAAAAATGAATATCATCGATGAGATCTCAAAGATCGGTATCGTTCCGGTGATCGCTCTGGATCACGCGGAAGATGCAAAGCCGCTGGGCCGGGCACTTCGCGAGGGTGGATTAAACTGCGCTGAAGTGACATTCCGTACGGCTGCAGCTGCGGACGCGATCCGCATCCTGTCCCAAACATTTCCCGATATGTGTGTAGGAGCCGGCACGGTCCTGACGCCCGCCCAGGTGGACGCCGCCGTAGCAGCAGGCGCAAAATTTATCGTAAGCCCCGGTCTGAATAAGGCCGTGGTCTCTTATTGTGTGGAAAAAAATATCCCGATCGTTCCCGGCTGTTCGAGCCCGAGCGATATCGAGACCGCGCTTTCCTTCGGTCTGGATGTGGTGAAGTTCTTCCCGGCGGAAGCGGCGGGCGGCCTCCCCATGATCAAAGCGATGAGCGCTCCGTATACAAAGGTACGTTTCATGCCGACCGGCGGCATCAACGCGGCGAACCTGAACGACTACCTCGCATTTTCCAAGATCATTGCGTGCGGCGGCAGCTGGATGGTCAGCAAAGACCTGCTGGCAGCCCGCGATTTCGACAC
>JAFZPG010000009.1 GCA_017550425.1 Lachnospiraceae bacterium
CCATCTCGAAAAGCACTTCGGAGCAGGTGGCTTCGGTGTTTGTGCGTTCGTATGGCATGAATATCTGTATGATGCGTCTTTTCAACCTGGGCGGCGCGGGCCAGGCCAAGGGTTTCATGATCCCGGATTTTGCGTCGGGAATCGCGGAGATCGAGGCCGGTTTGCGGGATGTGCTTCTGGTGGGGAATCTGGAATCGGCGCGGGATTTCACGCATGTGGATGATGCGTGCCGGGCGATGAGATTGATTGCCGAGAAGGGCCACGCGGGGGAGGTTTATAATATCTGCTCCGGGAAGGCCTATACCGCGCAGGAAGTGGTTGACCGCCTGATAACGATGAGCGGCCGAATAATCGAGGTGCGGCAGGATCCGTCGCGTATGCGACCGAGCGATACGCCGGTGCTGCGCGGCAACCACGATAAGCTCACGGCGCACACGGGCTGGGAGCCGCAAAAGGATCTGGACGCGATCCTTGCCGATGCGCTCGCGTATTGGAGAGAAAAAGTAAAAGCGTAAAGTGCTTTTCGCGAAGAAGAGAGATAAATAACGAAAGAAGGAAGGGTCTTTATCATGAATATCGTTTTACTGTCCGGCGGGTCCGGCAAGCGCCTGTGGCCACTGAGTAACGACATACGGAGCAAGCAGTTCATCAAGCTTTTTAAGCGTCCGGAGGGCGCCGAAGAGATGGGCGAGACCTTCACGGGCGAGTATGAGTCGATGGTGCAGCGGGTGTACCGCCAGATCAAGAAAACGGACCCGGAGGCGAAGATTACGATTGCGACGTCGAAGTCGCAGGTGTCGATCATCCGGAACCAATTGGGTACGGAGGTCGGAATCTCCGTCGAACCATGCCGGCGCGATACTTTTCCGGCGATCGCGTTAGCCACGGCGTACCTCCACTATGTCCAGGGCGTGAGCCTTGACGAGGCGATGGTGGTTTGCCCGGTGGACCCGTACGTGGACGACGGTTTCTTCGAGGCGCTGAAAAAGCTGAACCAGCTCGCGTCCGAGGGGACAGCGAACCTGGTGCTACTCGGAATCGATCCGACGTATCCGAGTGCGAAGTACGGCTACATTATGCCGGAAAGCGGGGATACGATCGCGAAGGTGCGGGCGTTTAAGGAAAAGCCCGACGAGCCGACGGCGGCGGAGTACATCAAGGAAGGCGGCCTTTGGAACGGCGGCGTTTTCGCGTACAAGCTGCGTTATGTGCTCGAGCGCGCACATGAACTGATCGATTTTATTGATTATACGGATCTGTATTCGAAGTACGATACGCTGACGAAGGTGAGCTTCGACTATGCGGTCGTTGAGCACGAGCCGGACATCGCCGTGATGCGTTTTACGGGGCCCTGGAAGGATCTGGGTACGTGGAATACGCTGACGGAGGCGATGGAGGATTCGACTGTCGGCGATGCGCGTCTGGACGAGACGTGTTCGAATGTGCACGTGGTCAATGAACTGGGTGTGCCGATCCTGGTTATGGGCGGTAAGGACATGGTCGTTTCTGCGAGCCCCGATGGCATTCTGGTGTCGGATAAGATCCGCAGTGCGGCGATGAAGCCGTATGTGGAGGATATTGCGCAGCAGGTGAT
The DNA here is from genome assembly GCA_017550425.1 of Lachnospiraceae bacterium. Taxonomy (GTDB): domain Bacteria; phylum Bacillota; class Clostridia; order Lachnospirales; family Lachnospiraceae; genus UBA1201. The sequence continues at coordinate 1,595 of JAFZPG010000009.1, forward strand.
GTTCGCCGAAAAGACCTGGGGCATTTACCGCGTGCTGGATATTGAAGAAGGCAGTATGACGGTCAAAGTTACGCTGAATCCGGGGCATCGGATGAATTACCACAGCCACGAGCATCGTGACGAGGTGTGGACGGTGCTTGGCGGCAGCGGCTACGCGATCGTGGATGGAATGGAGCAGCCGCTGAAGCCGGGTGATGTGATCACGATGGCGGCGGGCTGCCGGCATACGGTCATTGCGGGCGAGACGGGGCTGCATCTGATCGAGGTGCAGATCGGAAGCGACATCAGCGCCGGCGATAAGCATAAGTTTGAGATGCCGGAGTAAATATGGAGAATCGGAATCGACCTTTTAAACTCACTCCGGCCGCGCAGGATTACCTGTGGGGCGGTTCGCGGCTGAACGACGATTTCCACCTGGGGCTCGACGCGAGTCCTTTGGCGGAGGCGTGGATGTGCAGCACGCATCCGGATGGCCAGAGCCGGGTGGAGGGCGTTCCGCTTCGTGATGTGCTGGAGGCGCATCCTGACTATCTCGGGACGCATACGCTGGCGACGACCGGCGGGCGGCCGGAGCTGCCGATCCTGATCAAGCTCATTGATGCGAAGCAGGACCTGTCGGTGCAGGTGCATCCGGATGACGCGTACGCGCTTTCGCACGAGGGGAGCCTGGGCAAGACCGAGATGTGGTACGTGCTGCAGGCGCGGACGAATGCCGAGCTGGTGTATGGTTTCCGTGAGGATATGGATGCCGATTCCGTGCGAAAAGTACTGGCTGATGGGGCGATTATGGATTTTTTGAACCATGTGCCGGTGCATAAGGATGATGTTTTTTTCGTGGAGGCGGGGACGGTGCATGCGATCGGCGCCGGGTGCCTGGTGGCGGAGATTCAGGAGAATTCCAACATCACTTACCGTTTGTATGATTATGATCGTGTGGATAAGCACGGGAACCGGCGGGCGTGTCATGTGGACAAGGCACTGGAGGTGGCGAATCTCCGGAGCAGTGCGGCGCCGCGCCAGCCTTTGCGTGTGCTGAGGTTTAAGAACGGCTCGGCGTCGGAGCTTCTGACGCGGTGCAAGTATTTCCAGGTCGAGCGGCTTTTGCTGAATACCGAGGGGCGGAAATATGCGGATTTCCGGACGGGGAGCAACTCCTTTCACGCACTGCTATGTGTCGACGGGTGCGGAGTGCTTTTCGGCGAGGATTTCATGCTCAATTTCTTTAAGGGCGATTGCATTTTCGTCCCGGCCAACAGCATCGCGCTGCAGTTGCACGGCCGCGCCCAGCTGCTGGATGTGTGCTGCTGATTATATAAGTTGTCGGATGCGATATCGAGGATGTTGATTCCGGCACCGAATGTGTGCTGATGAAAATGTAAGTTGTCGGATATGATACAGGAGTTGTTGCTTCTGATGCGTGTGTGATTTTTGAGTTCAATCGCATCCGGCTAGGATATTTTTGGAGGATGGATCAGATGGATTATCGAAAAGAATATGAACGGTGGCTTGTGTTTGCGGCGGGTGAAAAAGCCGTGCGTGATGCGGATGCTGAGGGCGCAACGGAAGTGAGTGGTGCGTCCGCCGAAGTGAATATTACGGTGCGTGATGCGGATGTGGCGGCGGAGCTTCGCGGCATGGATGACGCGGCGGTGGAAGATGCTTTCTACCGTGATCTGGCGTTTGGTACCGGCGGCCTTCGCGGCACGATCGGCGCAGGCACGAACCGCATGAACGTGTACGTGGTCGGAAAAGCCAGCCAGGGCCTGGCGAATTACCTTAAAAGTACTTCCGGTGCGAGCGTGGTGATCGGGTATGACAGCCGCATTAAGAGCGATGTGTTCGCGCGGGAGGCCGCGGCGGTTTTCGCGGCGAACGGGATCCGGGTCCACCTTTGGGACGCGCTGCTTCCGGTGCCGACGGTGAGCTACGCGGTGCGTGCGTTGGGCGCGTCGGCGGGCGTCATGATCACGGCGTCGCACAACCCTTCGAAGTATAACGGCTACAAGGTCTACGGGCCGGATGGCTGCCAGATCACGACCGAGGCGGCAGAGGCGATCCTTGCCAAGATCAATGCACTGGATATTTTTGCGGACGTGCGCCGGGTGGATTTCGACGAAGCCGTTGCGGCGGGGACGATCAAGTACATCTCCCCCGAAGTGCTCAGTGCTTTTGTAGAGGAAATAAAGGGACAGTCCGTGTTGTATGATGAGCCCGTGGACCGGGACGTGGCGATCGTGTACTCGCCGCTTAATGGTGCGGGTCTGGTGCCGGTGATGCGGGTGCTGGGCGAGAGCGGGTTTTCGAACATCACGGTGGTGGCGGAGCAGCGCAAGCCGGACGGGAATTTCCCGACGTGCCCCTATCCGAATCCGGAGATCCGGGAGGCGATGGAGCTCGGGCTTTCGTACTGTGCGCGGACCGGGGCCGATCTGCTTTTGGCGACTGACCCGGATTGCGACCGCTGCGGCATCGCCGTGAAAGCGGATGACAAGAAAAGCGAGAATGGCAAGAAGAGCGAGAATGGTGAGAATGGCTACGAATGCGGGGCAGATGGCGCCGATGGAACGATGAGTGCGTCCGGCGAGAAGTGTGTCGATGGCACGGCCGGCGAATATGTTTTGCTTTCGGGAAATGAAGTCGGCCTGCTTCTTTTGGATTTTATCTGCTCGCAAAGAACTAAGCACGGGACGATGCCGGCGGATCCGGTGTTTGTTAAGACGATCGTGACCATGGATCTGGCCGAGAAGATCGCGGCGAATTACGGCGTGAAGACGGTCAATGTACTGACGGGCTTTAAGTTTATCGGCGAGGTGATCGGGCGGCTCGAGAAGGACGGCCGCGTCGGGGATTACATCTTCGGGTTCGAGGAGTCATACGGTTATCTTTCGGGTCCGTACGTTCGTGATAAGGACGCGGTCGACGCAGCCTTCATGATCTGCGAGATGTTCGCGTACTACAAGACGCGCGGCGTGTCGCTTCTGGCGAAACTCGACGAGCTCTATGCTACATACGGTTATTGTTTAAACACACTCCACTCCTACCAGTTTGAGGGCTCTGCCGGCATGGCAAAAATGCAGGAAATCATGCAGAAGTTCCGCGGTGAAGGCGTCAAGACGGAAGTCGAGACGGATGGTGTCCAGATGATCGCGGGCATGGATGTCGAGAGGGCTTTGGACTACGCAAAGGGAATCGACGGGCTGCCGAAATCGGATGTGATCAAGTTCTTCCTGCCGTGCGGTTCTGTGGTCGTTCGCCCTTCGGGGACCGAGCCGAAACTCAAGATCTACGTCAGCGTCACCGCGAGTGACAGAGAAGAAGCGGCAGCGATCGAGAAAAAGATCGTGGAGGATGTCGAGAAGATCCTAAAGTGAAGATATTGAAGCATTGGGCTTGAAGTGAAGAACCATTGAGAGAGCAACTGAGAGAAACTGGCAAAACACAAATCGCTGCTCTCTCAAACGCTCTCTTAAATTTCAAAATGAGAGTGAAAATGAGAGAGCAGTGAAAGTCTCTCCCTCATCTCTCCCGCATCTTCCCCTCATCGTTTCTCAATCAGATCGGTAGGGTCACACGATAAGGCCGAGGCGAGCATCAAGAGAGACTCGGCCTGCGCCTTGTTGATGTTTTTCTGACGCTGCTCGTACTGCTGAATCGTACGAACCGGGACACCGCTGGACTTCGCGAGCATGCTCTGGCTGAGGTTGGCAAGCTTCCGGTACCTTTTGAGATTCGTATCCGGACGAGCTTTTGCAATCAACACATCCATATGCTCAACGAAACTTCGGATATCCATCTCGTGGTACGGCATATACATATCCCGAATCTTCGCTATCGGCACGTATTGAACGATCTCCTCGAACGATAAACAAGACTCCCACTGATAATACGCCAGTGCCCAACCGGTCCAAAACTCTTCACTTCGATTGACGGTGTAAACCGGCTCGAACCGCTCGCGGGGAATTCCGCAGCGCCGCCAAATCGCGATTCGTGCGTCTCGTATACCATTCTTTACTGTTTGCAATCTCATAACCGGTAAACGTAATCCGCTCGAAGGCTTTCCTGCTTTTTAGAACGAACTGATACCCGAGCTTGCCAAGATGCATCGCATTATTTATTTGGCGGTAAGAAATCGTCCCGTTGAGAAAATCCTGTGCGAAGGAAAAATAACTGTCGTCGGCGCGGTATCCGATTATACAATCATACTTTTGATAATTGACATGAAACACCTCGGATATATATTTCTTAGCCTGATGAGCCAGCGCAGAATATGAATCGAATTCGCGGTTCTCGAGAAGCACGGCAAGCCAGTGGAGGATACAGTACGTATCCTCGTTGAGATCAAGGATCTAAAGAGGAGATCAGCTCATTATGACTTCGCAGTTCGTGTCCACTGTCACTTGCGACCAGCCGTCATCTGAGTCAATTTCCCAGAAAGTCACGTCGCTCCACTCAGTCTTTTCGCCGTTCTGAACGATCTCGATGAGGTCCGGGCAGGTCGAAATATTGAAGGAGGTGATGCTGTTTCCCGAAATGTCTGCGTAGTGAAGCAGCGGGTTATGGCTCACATCCAAAGAGGAGAGTTTATTCACCGAGATGGTCAGTATCTCCAGTTCCGGGCAGTTGGACAGATCGATTTCTGCAAGATCAGTGAACATGATCGTGATGTCACTAAGCTTGGTGTTCTTGCTTATGTCGATTCCGGTGATAGGCATGAAACTAATGCCGAGTCTTCTAAGTTCGGTGTTCGTACTCACATCAATCTCAGCCAGGTCGCAATAACCGACAGAAAGATCGGTAAGCTTAGGGTTATGCGACAGATCCAATTCGGTCAGCGGATTGTTGGAGAGAATCAGTTCATTTAAGTTCTCGTTATGGCTCAGATCGATGGAAGACAATTCATTGATGTTGACCCGGAGGTATTCAAGCTTCGTGCAGGAGCTAATATCCAGCGAAGTCAGGTTGTTCCTCATGAGCACGCAATACGTGAGTTCCGGACAATTGAATTTTACAGAAGCAATTTGATTCGAGTCGCAGAACAAAGTCTCCAGCTTTGGATTGTTGCTCAGATCCAGTTCCGTCAGCTGATTGTCCGCCACATACAGTTCTTTTAGATTAGGACAATTGGACAGATCCAAAGAGGTGAGCAGGTTGGTTTCGCAGTCGAGTATTTCGAGCTGCGTGTTCTGGCTCAGATCCAGTTCCGTAATGTGGTTGGTATTGACATCGAGTTCCCAAAGCGCGGTGAAGAACTCAAGGCCTTTCATCGATTCAATGTCGTGGGTTGCGTTGGTTGCGACCGAGAGGTCTCCTTCGTCGAAGAAGATGTAGTGGCAATCTCCGATCTCCTTAGGAGAAAGAAGCTCGTCGTCATCGAAGTCGACGTAGTTTTTCACGTACTCGCGAAAAACGATGTCCGGGAAGTTTTGCTCGTCGATGATGATGTAGCCGTTCGCGGCGATGTTCGGGGAGCCGTTGCCTGTTCCGCCGTTGTTGCCGCCGTTGTTGGTATCGGTCTCATTGCCGCCATTGTTATCAGGAGCGGAGCTTGATCCATTACCGTTATCGTCATTGTTGCCGGAGTTCCCATTATCACCGGAATTTCCGTTTTCGTCGATGCCGGATCTTCCGTTTTCGTCGTCATCCGAATCCTCATCGTCTTTATCCTTCTTAGCGACAACTTTGCGATTTTTCTCTGTCGACTTGGCTTCGTCCTTCTTACAAGCAACGAGCCCCGTGCACATAAGCATAGCCAAGATAATTGCAATAGACTTTTTCATGTTTTGTTCCTCCCCTGTCAAGAATCTCTACTTCCTTGTTCCCTGTTCCCTAAATCTACTTGCGATCTCATCATCGAAATCGATTTCGACAATATCATTGTAACAGGTTCGTCCGCTTATGAAAAAGAACTGTGTGGCTGAATAAGTGGTTTAATTTGGGCAAGTGTGGGGAGATAGGGGGGGAACCTCCTCACACAGTCTTTTTGCCAAAGTGGTATTTAACGGACCGTAAGGCGTAGGCCATGGCGAGACCGATGCAGATGCCCAGCGCGATGGAGGTGGGGTAATTGCTAACGGAGCTGTTGAAGCAGAAGGCGTAGAGCAGGCCGAACGCGATGCCTGCGCCCCAGTTCGGGCCGCCGACTTCTTTGACGAGTTCGGGAAGGGGGGCGCCCAGGAAATAGTTGTCGTGGCAGTTGGCGGACAGGGCGAGACGCGCGACCTCGAGGCGAACGGCGCGGGTGATCCTGGCGCGGGCGTCGGTGGGGATGGCGTCGGAGAAGTAGACGTTGTTACAGTTGTAAGTGTTTTTGGCAATGTGAATGGTGAAAACGACTTCGATCGGGCCGTCTTTGAGCAAGCCGGTTTTTCGAAGGCCGAAGACTTTGCCGCCGTCGGCGAGGACGTCCTGAAGCGACCGGAAACTCACGTGAAAAGCGAATTTTGCACGGAAGGATTCCTTGGCGAGTTTTCTTACTGTGATATCTGTGATGCCGTAGCCTTCGACGGAAATGCTGCTGTCTTCGCCCTCGACTTCGACGGCGAGCTCGTCAGCTGCGGAGGAAGTATCAGATCCGGTGGTATTTTCTATATTGTTCATTTCTTCATATGTTTTTTTTCTTCGTTTCTGTTTATATTTTCAAACTTGTTTTTGTCTTCGAGCATAGTTTTGTTCTCCTTTGCTTGTTGGCTTTATTCTACGCTCGGGTGGGGCGAAAAGTTGCTAATAATCTCCAAAGATTCAAAGGGAGAATGATAAGAATTTGTTAAGCGGATGGTGGAATTTCGAGTATTTATTTCAGAGTTTGTGGAGTGGAAGAGGGGGGTGATTTTGCTATAATGATAGTAGTGAATTTGCGCCGCAACGGCGGAAACAAGAAATGATCGACGGAAACAAGGAAATAGATTGACGGAAACAAGAAAAAGATCGACAGAAGCAAGGAAAGAGACGTAATGGAGGTACTTTATGGGAATTCGCAGATATAGCATGTATGTACTGATGACGCTGCTGCTCATAGCATTTTTCCTGACGGCGTATGTCCTGCTGTTCCACGGCAAAGACAACGAGAAGGAGATCCGGGAAAACCAGTACAAGCGCGTGGCCGAGTACACCGAACAGTTCAACGCGAAAAATCTTGACGTGATGTTTTACGGAATGGCACCAAATGGGCCGGAAAACCTCAATTGCAGATACGTGAACACGATCCAGGAAGCACTTGATTCCTGGGGCGGAAATTCCACGGCGAGAATGCTCATCATATGCGACCAGAACACAAGTTGTTTTGTCCAGCCGGAGGAGTTTGAAGCACTGAAGGAACGCATCATGCAGGGGAACTTTTACCTCGTATATTTCGGCACGGCGAAGTATCAGATGATGATCGATGCAGGCCTGATCACCGGTATCGGCAAGAAAGACAAAAAGAGCATTATCTTCTGGTATAAGAACGGCGGAATGCATATCGGCGACGGATTCGTGGACGACACGTCGCTGCTGCCGTTCTATGTGCAGCAGGATCTTGCGCCCGAGCAGGTGCCGGTCTACAACATGATTTTTGAGATGGTGTCCAAACAGCTTTACTGGTAAGCGCAGGTATTTTGAAAAAGGGATGGTTGGGTGACATGAGTAAGAGGATCCGCCTTGTAGCGGCGGCATTGGCGATCTGCCTGCTTTGCGGGTGTACGGCGAAAGAGTCGACGAAGAAAACGAAGAAAACGAAGAAAACGAAAACTACGACGGAGGATACGGAGCTGGACGGTTCGAATATCACGGATCCGATCGAGACTTCCGATTCAAATGCCGATCCCGATGGGACGAGCGACCCGAATGCAGATCCGAACGGAACGAGTGATCCGAATGCGGACCCGAATGCCTACGATGGGCCGCGTCCGGGTTCGGCGGAGCTCGACTCCGACGAGGGCGCGAAATCCCGAGTGCTTTATCAGAAATTCCTCAAAGACGAAGTTAAAGTGGACATCACATACATCCGCGACAATGCCGCTAACTTCAATGGTATGGATTTTATGTCCGCCAATATTCCGGATGGTGATCTGACGTATTCGGAACTCGTTGAATTATTCAAGGCCGGGTCATACCGTGAAAGTGATGACGCCTTCTGTATGTACGGATTCCTCGACTGCGGCCTGGACGGCGATCCGGAGCTTCTGATTCAGATCGGGGAACTCGGCGATTTCGAAGAAAAACTCGTGATCAAGGCCTTTGAAGGCAAGCTTAAATTGACCTGTGTTCTGGAGTCCTGGTCGCGGAGTTTCCCGTATATTTTTGACACCGGATATGTAGAAACCGATGGCAGTGCTTCGAATTCCATCGTCCTTTTGGAGCGCGGAGTGATCAACGCGGAAGGAGTCTATGAGCAGAAGGCTGTGATGGAATTATATACCGGCAATTTTGCCGAGATCGATCCGCAGCTCGCGATACTCGACGAGAAGATCCCACCGGAGGAACTCGATTTCATCATCGTACGCACCATGATCGGCGAATACGGTCCTTTTCACGCGGTAGTATCCTATGAGGAAATGTTTATGCGCGACGACGCGGCGCCGGTAAAAGAGGAGATCCGCGACATCGTCAACAGCACCGACCTCGCGGTGATCTCCCTCGACGAAATGCTCGACCGCATATGCGATACATTTGACGAGGGCGTTTGCGACGGGATGATCGTCGACATGAAACTGTGAGGGACTGAGTAAGTTATGCGGGAGAGAGTTTGCAAGAATTCGGATATCAAAGCACTGAGCCTGAGGCTTTCGCGGGCGCGTGACCTGGGGAACGCCGGCGTGCGGCGGGTTTCGGAGACGGTGGCGGAGATCGAGGCGGCGATCGATGCCGTGTCGAAGCCGGAGGGCTGGCGCAAGCTTCACGCGATTCCCGTTGAGGAACTCAACGCCCGCAAGGCCGGGATCCGCATCAACCTTTTGAAGGACGCGGGATACAACGATATGTACGCGATCTGCGCCGCGAGCCGGGAGTCGCTGGCTTCGGTGTACGGGATCGGCGACGTGATGGCGGGGCGCGCGAAGGAGATCGCAAACGCCGTTGCCACCGAGGTTTGTAACAGTGTTAAACTCAAAATCAGCACGGATCACAAGACCGAAGAGTACTCGCGGCTGGTGACGGCGGTGGCCGAGCACATGCGGGCGAAGGCGCTTTTGCCGAAGTGCGAGCAGGTTCTGGCGATGCTGCCCTCGGATCTCGACGGAGATCTCGAGAGGGTGGCCGTAGCCAAAAACGGGATCAAGTGGTTTTTTACCGGTGATTCTCGAAAAGCGGCGGCTGCGGATTCTTTTGCGCGGCTGAAGGCGTCCGCCGATGCGATCGATAGCAGCGGGATCCTGATGCAGATCAATGGAACAGGCCTGGTCGGAGGCTCGGTTGAGGGCGGTGTTGCGAGCGGGTCGACGGCGAGCTCGGGCGGCGCATATTCCAGCGCGGCAGTTTTGGGTTTGAGGCCGATCACGATTGCCGACGCGTGGGCGGATTACGCGGCGCGGCCGGTCGAGTATTACAATGTTTTGGAAGAAATTGCGCCGGACCGTTTTGACAGTTCGGAAGACGGATACGGCCTGAGCGACGAGATCCGTGAGAGCGTGGAGAATACGCCGGTCGACCTGACGGGCTTGAAATGCACTCTTCGTGGGTATCAGATCTGGGGCGTGAAGTATATTTTGCGCCAGAAGCGTGTGCTGCTTGGCGATGAGATGGGCTTGGGCAAGACGATCCAGGCGCTCGCCGCGATGGTATCCCTCCGCAACGGCGTCCCAAGCGCCGCGCCGATTACTCAAACAGTGGCAATGCCGGCGGCCGAAGAGACTCCGCAAGCGCCGGCGCCTGCTGAAGAGAAGGATCCGGGCGTGAAGCATTTCCTCGTGATCTGCCCGGCGAGCGTCATCGTGAACTGGTGCCGCGAAGTGGAAGGGAAAAGCGACCTGAAAGCATACAACATGCACGACGCCCAAAGGGCAAGTGCTTTTCGCGAATGGACTGAAAAAGGCGGCGTCGCCGTGACCAATTACGAGAGCCTCGAGAACCGCTTCTCGGTGGCCGACGACTTCGACATCGACATGATCATCGTCGACGAGGCGCATTACATCAAGAACATCGAGGCCAAGCGCAGCCAGAACGTGCTGCGGCTGTGCGATCACACGGACCGCATCCTTTTCATGACCGGTACCCCGCTCGAAAACCGCGTCGACGAAATGGTCGGGCTGATGTCACATTTGCAGAACGAGGTGGCCCAGGAGGCGAAGTCGGTGAGCGTGACCGCGTATGCCGATGATTTCAAGAGGAAGATTTCGCCGGTGTACTACCGCCGGCGCCGAAACGACGTGCTTTCCGAGCTTCCGGAGCTGACGGACATCAAGGAGTGGTGTGACATGACGAAGGAGGATGAGGCGGCGTACGAGGACGACGTGCTCGGCGGGTCGTTCATGGACGTGCGGCGCGTTTCGTGGCGGAACGCCGATTATCTCAATACTTCTGCGAAGGTGCAGCGTTTGCGCGAGATTGTTGAGGATGCCGCCGATGATGCGCGAAAAGTACTGGTTTTTTCGTTTTTTCTGGATACTTTGGAGAAGGTCAAGACGGTGTTCGGGCCGGCGTGTGTTGGCGTGATCAATGGCGCCGTGCCGGTCGAGGAACGGCAGAATATAGTCGATGCTTTTGAGGCGGCGCCGGCGGGTTCGGTGCTTGCGGCGCAGATTCAGTCGGGCGGTACGGGTTTGAATATCCAGTCCGCGAGTGTGGTGGTTTTGTGCGAGCCGCAATATAAGCCTTCGACGGAGAATCAGGCGATTGGGCGTGCGCACCGCATGGGGCAGACGCGTGACGTGATGGTGCACCGTTTGCTGTGCCCGGATACGGTGGATGAGCGGATGCTCGAGCTGGTGGAGGCGAAGCAGGCGGAGTTTGATACGTTTGCGGATGAGTCGAGTGCGGCGGAGCGCGATGCGAGTCTTGAGGCCAGCGGCGTGGATGTCAACCAGGGCGTTGTTGTCGGCGCGGCTGCAGCGGAGGCCTTGGCCGGTGCCGCGGCGAATGGTACCGCGAGTGTGACGGCGGCCGGTTCTGAGGTGAATGGAACGGCGACCGGTGCTGCATCGGGGGATGCCGGCGGTGCTGAGAATACAGGGGCTGCGGGAGCTGACGGCTCCGCAAGTGTTTCCGGTGTTGCGGCAGCAAATGTTTCAGGTGCGGCAGTTGCTTCTTCCGGTGAAAAAGGCGAGCTGGATACGGCGAGCCTGAATAAGATTTTTGCTGATGAAAAAGCGAGGATCCTGGCCAAACGCGAGCGCGAAGCGGCCGCAGGAAATACAAGTGCGGCAGCACGTCAGGTGACAGCGCCAGCCGAACCGGTTGCGCCGCAACGCGCTTTTATCTTCTGCCGCTTCTGCGGAGAGAAGATCCCGCCGGATTCGCGGTTCTGCAACAAGTGCGGGAAAGATATCAGCTAAGACCGGATAGCGCGATTCAATTTTGATGAGGTGAAAGATGTTTGGTAAGTTTTCGAAGAAGTCTTCTCCAAAAGCACTGTTGTCGTGGGATCCTTCTCGTGAGGAGCCGGTGGTGAAGAAAAGCATCTGCACCGGCGAGGCGACGGTGGGTTTTGTCGACCGCGCGACAGGGAAATATCGCGACGTACGGAAGGTGACGACGCAGATGGAAATCGAAGCATTCTGCCGCGAGGCCGGAATCGAGCCCGGCAGCATCAAGACGATTTACTGAGTATCGGTAAAAAGAGATTTCAAAAACGGAAAAAAGTAGTGGTTTGCCGCTTTTCGTTGGCTTGTTGCGTCACTCCGAGCGCGCGCACTGGATCATCGGATTGTCGACCAGTTCGAGCCGGATCTCCGAAAGATCGATGCCGAAATTCCGGAGGCAGGAAAGCGCGTGATCAAAGAAAACCGGTGCATTTTCAGAAGAAATAGCAATATCGAGCGGCCCCGGCAAATTAATATCGGCGGCCGTTTTTTTCGATGTTGATGAGGAGTCCCATTCTCCCGTTCCTTCCTGTATGGAAGCGGAGGCCGTATCTATCGATGTTGAACCGGCACCCTCTTCGCCCGGAATTTCCGATGTTGAACCGAAACCCTCGCCAATCTCCACTCCGATCTCCTTCATGACATCGCGGAAATCGCGCGCGGACCGAAGCGCCATAAGCACGCTGTTGAGCTGAAAGTACCCGTAGATCATGACGTTGTTGAGAAGTTCGGATCCCCAGATCCTCTCGTAAAAATCCGTAAAAGCCTCGCCTTCGGGCATGGGCGCCGGCATGCTTCCAAGGATCTGCTCCAGTTTCTCCCGCAGCTCATCAAGCCGGCCCGACTCGCCGACCGCACGATAAAAACCCACGGCCAGTTCATTGACGAACATCTCCTCGCGCACCTTCGACATAACGGCGCCCTGCTTCTCAACAATGCAGTGCCCGATCTCGTGCACGAGATTGTACCAGTGAAAATAAAGATCGAAATAATACCCGATCCGCTCCTGCCCGAACAGGCCGACATAGCCCGCCTGCTGCTCGCTCGTTCCTTTTTCAAAACAACCTGATATGATTGTATATTTCATTTTCCAAAACACCTCGAAACGATCGTAGATTTCATTCCTTAAAACAATCTGAAAGAATCGCGAATCTTATTTCCTGACTCCTTTTTCCACCGCGATGAGCGGGATCTCGAGTTCTTCCTGCGTCAACCCCGCGTGCCCGCCTGGCATGAGGTGCGCCTCGATGTGGGTATTGAAAATCGACAGGTCCGAGATCGCGATGGCGAGATAGTCGCCGAGCATGTCGCGGAAAAGCGGATGCGCCTTCACGGACGCGGCAACGGGTTCATCCTTGGTCGCGGATTCCGCGCTCACACATGCTGCATCTTCGCCCGCACTTTCGTCGTCACCCGGCTTCGGTGCAAACCCTGCATCTACCGGCCCGAAGAGTTTTTTCGCAATGACCTCGTCCCTCGAAAGAAGCAGGAACTTCTCGCCAAAAGTGCTTTTCCAGAGGGATGGAAAGGACTCTTTGTATTCGTCTTTTACGAATAGGTTCAGCGCCCGCGGCTCGATCGAAGGCAGGCGCACCAGGCATTTCGTGATTTCGGGGTAGTCGAGGAGACAAACGTTCCGGCTGTCCATGTGGCCGTGGTCGGCCGTGATGAACAGTAGCGTGTCGTCCGGAAGTTCGCCGGCAAAAGACTCGACCTGCTTTTCAATCGCGGTGATGACTTCGTGAGTCGCATCGCTCGTCGTTCCGGTTTTGTGCATCGTGCCGTCGGGCTCGTTCCAGTAAGCATAGACAAACTTGCGGCCGGGCTCGGCGCAGAGCGTTTTGACCCGAGTGAGGATCTCGTCGAGAGTCTGCGGGTTCGGTGTGACAAAAGGCGACGAGTAGAACGCATTTCCCCCGGCCTCAGTGATTTTCGAAATGACGTCCTTGTAGGGCGTGTAGGTGAAGCCAACGTGGAAGTCGGCGGCCGGGCGCATTTTCTCGAGCGGCGGGAAGCCGTCTCTGGGCTCATCGATTTCGGCGCCTTCTTTGGCAAAAGCACTGTTTGCTTCGGTGAGCTGGTCGCTGTTTAGGTAGACGGTGACATTTTTCTGAAGCTGAGGGTAGTAGCAGTCCCAGCCGAGCCACGCGTGCTCGCAGGGGTACTGGCCGGTGATGATGGAGGTCGTGGCGGCTACGGTCGTGGGCGGGAAGACGGAGCTCATGCTGCCGGCGAGGTGTTTGCGGAAAAATCCGTCGGGAGAAAGGTGCTTCTGAAGGATCGCTGTTCCCATGGCGTCGAGGAGAAGAACGACGACGTTGCGGTAGTTCTTCGCAAGGTATCGGTCGGCGAGAGGAAGCGTCGGAACAGTGCTTTTCGCGCCGAAATTGACGAGGATGGAATTGGCGAAATTGACTAGGCACTGATCGAGATCCGGGAGCGCCGGGCTCTGGCATTTCGACGGGTCGTAAGTGTTGCTCCAGGAATTGGTCGAACCGTCGGAAGACGCGGATTGGGCCGCGGCCGGGTCACAGGCCTGTGTGGGGTGAGGTCCGCCGGTGGCGCTTTGTAACGAAACTTTTTTCATAAGCCATCTCCGATAGCGAGGCGGATTCCTCCTTTTCAGGCCGGCCAGGAGATCCTCCTCCTGAGATCCTCTTTCCGGCAATCCTCCTCGAAGGGAATCGGCCGGCTCCTCCTCGCATTTTTATCAATTATATCATGATGAGCTGTGACGCCACTAAACCGGAAGTATAAACGGGGGGAGTTAGCGGAGATTGGTGTTGTTTTTTGTCAAGGCTGCTGACTTCGGCGGAGCTGCTCTCTCATTTTCACTCTTATTTTTTTGTTTGGGAGAGCGTTTGAGAGAGCAGTGAGGAAACAGGGGGATTGCTCTCTAATTTGCTCAGTTATTGAAAGGACAATAGAGCATTTTAGAGAGCAGAGGGGTTTCTCTCTAATTTGCTCTCTTTTTGATGTGAAAATAGAGCATTTTAGAGAGCATGGAAATCGTGGGGAATGATGTGGAGTTATAGGTGGTTTTTGAGAGAATCTTTCGGGGATCTTTTGGGGAACTTTCGGGGATCTTTTGGGGAACTTTCGGGGATCTTTTGGGGAACTTTCGGGGATCTTTTGGGGAACTTTCGGGGATCATTCAGGGAGCTTTTCTCTCTTTTGAAAAAAAGTTTTGAAAACCAAAAAATTATCCGCTTATGTGAGTCTAATTGTTGTAAGCGGTTGATTCTGATTCTCGACCGCTTCGGATCAAAGGGCCCGGGGCGCCGGTTTCTGGGAAACAAGGAAGTCGAGGACTTCGAAACGCTGCCATCGCGAAGATGGGGTTCAGCGAAAAGAATGTTCTCGAGAAAAGAGGACTTCGAAGTGAATTTAGATGCTCTCGAATAAGTCGAGGTTCTCGGAATGGTAGATTTTATGAGAAAATAGAGAAGAGTCTCTTAGAAGAATCGTTTGGGAAACCTGATGGGAAACCTGATGGGAAACTTGATGGGAAACTTGATGGGAAACCTTTTGGGAAACTTGATGGGAAACCTTTTGGGATATCTTAGCGAAAAGAACTTGAGAGGGATTCTTACCGAAAGGAAACTCTGTTGGATCATAGGAAGCAGGAGAGGCCGGCGCCTTAGCGGCAGAGATGTGGAGGAATTATTTATGAAGAAGATCGTGGCAGTTTTGCTGAGTATGGCAATGATGCTTTCGGTGTCTTGTGCGAATAAAGATAGTGATGGGGCGAAGGACGCCAAGAACACGAAGTCGGAAGATTCCGATAAGAAGTCCAGTAAAGGAGACAAGGACTCCGATGATGATTCGTCGGATGGAAAAGGGAAGTCCGGTGGCGATAAAGATTCGGACGGCGACAACTCCGCCAAATCGGCAGATAACGATTTGAAATATGTCCGCGATCTGAAAACCATCCCGATCACGGTCGAACGGACAGAAGGCGAATTCTATCCCCGCGAAGTCACCGATGACGACTATGTTATGGTCACCGACGAGTACACGGGCGAAGAGTGGGAAAAATGCATCGTTCCTTATACATTCTACGATTACGCTTATCTCAAGGTCGAAGGCGACGAATACGCAGACATCCAGGCCATGCTTGACGCCGTGCAGCAGCCGGTGATCGACGAGCTCATGGACGGCTACAACAAGGAAGTCGAGCGCCTCAAAAACCTCGACCCGGCGGAATACGAAAAAGACGATCCGGACTATTTCTACTCCTACATGTATGTCCATCGCGCCGACACGAAAGCCATCACGTTCAGAATCGAGCAGGATATATACTCGATGTCCCCCGAAACCGGAAAACTCATCACCATTTCGGACATCGTAAAAGACAAAACGAAATTCGCCGATCGCGTTATCAGCGACATCTATTTCTACGAAACCGATTATTACTCCGACGAAGCCATCAGCGACGAGATGAAGAATCTTTACAAGGAACAGGTCAGAAAGCAGATCGAAGACGACAAACTGCAGTTCATACTGAATTATGACCGGATCGATATCTACCTTGATGAACTGGAATACGACGGCTACACCATGACCATCGCTTCCAATTTCCTCAGCTACTCGGCCGCCGAGTATCCGGAAATCTTCAACCTGGAATGGTTCGGCCATACACCTGAGTACTACGCCATTCAGCCAGATATTTTCGGCTTCGGGATCCTCTACTGGGATGTCAACGACGACGGAATAACCGACGCGATCCGGCGCGAAACCGACTGGTCGGGTGACGGAAGTCTTTTCCCTTGCACGCTCTATCTAAATGACGAAACGCTCGAACTCGGACTGACAGATTCCCGCGGCCGGTTTGCATTCATGTACCTCGACGACGGACGGTATATCATCGTGGAAAACTGCATCGTCCGAGTCAACGACGACGGCTCCATGACGCTGATCGGCGAAGACTTCCCGACAGAATGCCTGATCGAAGGCGGCCAGGACCCGGCGAATTTTAAAGTGGCCATCACGATGGACCTTCTCGGTTCCCGCAGTGTGACCCGCCAATACACGCTCCTCGGCAATAACGGCTTGCCCACGCCGAAGTCTCCGTACATCAATAAGTATATGCACCCCATCACATCCAAAAAGCCCGTAAACGCAGTGCTTTTCGATAAGGATACGGGGAAAGACGGGGAAGAAACGACGATTGAGTCCGGCTCGGTGTTTTACGTGGAGGAGTACGATCCGGATACGAACCAGATCCTTTTCCGCATCGAGCCGAAGAACGGCGAGGCGTATTACGCGAAGGCCGAATTCGTTTACAACACCGGCGAAAACGGCGAGCCAACGTATGGCGGCAAGGTCGGCGGCATAGAGCAAAACGAGCTTTTTGACGGGATACAGTACGGCGGATAATGCGCGAAAAGAACTGAGCCCGGGGCTTTTCGAGAAGACGAGAAGCAAGTGCTTTTCGAAAAGAACTGTGTCGGGTTTGATAAGATGATCAGCCGCAGGTGATGCGGTTTGAACAAGGAGGGTACGAAATGAAAAAACTGGTTGCGGTGCTACTGGGGTTGTCGATGATCCTTTCGGCGGGCTGTAATAAAGATAAGGACGGCGGGAAGGAGTCGAAGAATTCGACGGACGCGTCAGATAAAGCGGATCCGGACGACGATTCCGGCGATGGTGAATCGAAGGATGGCGAAGGCTCCGGAAAGTCGAGCGATAACTGCGGAAAGACGGGATCCGATGCGGACGTGAAAGATCCGAGCGAAACGGACCCGGATGCGACGGATACGACGGCGGTTCCGGCCGCAGCTCCGGTCGAGGTGGAGTGCAAAAATGATCTGGAAAGGATTCCATATGACGAGGATTACACATTCGGCGGGACTTTCTACCCGAAGGAGATCACGGAGGATGACTGGGAGTCCGATCCGGAGGGCGATTACAGATGGATCAAAGTGGATGGTGCGTCGCTGGAGTGGAATACCGTAACCATCGAGGACCCGAAATACGATAAGCTTCAGGCGGCGATCGATGAGCTTCAGAATGCTCGTCTTGAGGAGCGCCGTGCGGAGTACGACGAAATGTGCGAAGAACTGAAGAAAAGGGATCCTGCCGATTATAACGGTATTAACGAGATTTATAATGTCGGGATCACGGTGTACCGTGCGGATTCGAAAGTCTTCTGCCTTTCCTTTGACTACGGTACCGCCATCAACATCGATTCGCAGACGGGAAAGATCATTACGCTTTCGGACGTCGTCAAGGACAAAGCTGCTTTTGAGGAACTATTGACGCGCTATGCATTCGAGCTGCGTTACACCGGCATGGACGATAACACGGTCTACGATAAAGATCTGGCGGATATCCGTCATGAGCAGATCGAAAAGGAGACACTGGAGTTTATCCTGGACTACGACGGTATGACGATCTTTATGGATGATAACGGCATGATGCTCTACACCGAAGGCGAGATCAAGATCTCGGCGATGACGAATCCGGAGATCTTCAATATGGAATATTTCGGACATGCGCCGCAGTACTATACTCTCCGTCCGAATCAGAACGGCATGTTCTACTGGGATTTCGATGAGGACGGGAAACTCGACTATCTCGGGACCGAAAAGACCTGGGATGATTCATGGAATTTCGGATTTTCCGATTTGATCGCCGGACAGTATCTCGGGCCGGAAGTACCGTATGCGGAAAGTACGGTTTACACCGAGTTCAATTATCTTCAGGCGGATGACGGAAAGTATATTTATATCTATGGTCGTGTTGCTTCGCTCGGTTCGGACCTCAAGCTCAAGGCGATCCCGGATGCCGATCTGGGAAACTGTATCGGTTTTTATTCTATGGTTGAGGATCCGGCAGGGTACCTGCAATATGACATGATCGATCTTCTCGGATATCGGGATATGGAGCGGCACTGCACGATCCTGGGAGGGAACGGCGCGCCGACGACCGACCCCCTCTACTACAGTCAGGAAACGGATGAGCAGCTGAAAAGCTTAGTCGATATCAAGGGTGTCACGATCGATATCGAAACCCGTCAGACCGGCGAGGAAGTGACGGTGCCGAAGGGCTCGCTTTATGACATTATCGAGTACGATGATGAAACGAAAATGGTGCTCTTTAGGATCACGCCGCCGGGCGCTGCGGAAAAGCGTGAGGCTGCGGCTGCTGCTTCAGATAACAGCGTGGATGCGGATACCAGTGAAGACTACTATGTGCAGATGGAGTTCCTGCGTTACATGGATCAGGATTCGGATGATTGGAAGCGAGGCGGAACACTCAGCGGCATCGACCAATACGATGCATTTGGCGAGAACAAACTGCCGAGATACGGGCAGTAAAAAGTGAGGTAGCGTTATGAAAAAGTTTGTTGCGATTTTGTTGGGACTGGCGATGCTGGGCTGTGTGGCCTGCAAGAAGGATGAGACGGATTCGGAGGGAAGTTCCGGAGGCGCGAAGATGTCTTCCGAGGTTGCCGGGAAGGATTCTTCGGAAGATCCATCCGGTGACGAATCGAAAAGCACTTCGTCGGAGGATCAATCTGCCGATCCGACGGATGATCCGTCCGCTAATTCCACAGATGAGCCCGATCTTCCTGAGGGCGCGGTACTCATCAACGAGAAGAACTTCCCGGACAAGTCTTTCCGCTGGTTCACGGGCGAGTACTACGACCTCAACTTTGACGGCATCCTGGACAAGGACGAGATCAGCCAGATCAAGCTACTGAATCTCTACATGGTCTCGGATGAAGGTCCTTTTGATCTGACGGGAATCGAGTACTTCACCGCGCTGGAGGAACTCACTTATTCCGGCTTCGGTTCCACAGCGAACTATCTTTCGAAACTGGATGTTAGCAAAAATACCGAGCTTCGCATGCTGTGGTGCACGGAGGCGGCACTTACGGAACTCGACCTCAGCGCTAACACGAAACTGGAGGAGCTCTGGATTACAAGAAATGGTTTACAGACGCTGGATATCAGTCACAATCCTAAACTGAAGAGCGTACATGCTGATTACAATATTATCGAAGAAATCGACCTCAGTAACAACCCGGAACTGGAAACTCTGGATCTTTCCGAAAACCGTCTTTCTTCGATTGATGTAAGTAAGAATCCGAAGCTGCAGCAGTTCTCATGCCAAAGTGCCGGGCACACGTTCTCCGAGATCGATCTGAGTGCAAATGCTGATCTTACGTATTTGTCCATCGGATCTTCCAACCTCAAAGAATTGGACGTAACATGCTGCCCAAATCTTGAATACTTATACGTCACGAACAGCCAGATCAAGAACATCGATCTGAGCCAGTGCACGAAGCTTGTTCAGCTTTCTGTGGACTATAGTCAGCTGGAATCTTTGGATGCTTCCGCTTCCAAAGGAATTGAATTTTTAACATGCATTTCGAACCAGCTCACTTCGATCGATGTCAGCGGCATTGAAAGTTTGTATTATCTCGATTGCAGCTGTAATCAGCTTAAGGAACTCGATCTAAGGAACAATCCGAACCTGAACCTGGTATACTGCCAAGACAATCTGCTGACGGATGTTCGCTTTGGTTCGAATCTCTCAACCTTCGATTGTTCGCATAATAGAATTCAGAAACTCGATCTGAGTAAAGCGTATCCGACCCGTCTGTTCTGTGACGGCAACCCGATAGAAACGCTGGATCTGAGCGCTTGCAAAGATCTCGTGGTCCTCGATATCAGAGGTACGAATATCACTTCCATCGATGTACGCAGCTGCCCGAACCTGGTTGCGACGATGAAGGAGTGCGAGTTGGATCAAAGCAGTGGATTCAACAGGATCGGAGGATACGATGTCGGCGAAGACACCTACACGGAAATCCAGTATGAAGTCTCTACTGAGATCGTGTGGGAGTGACGCGCGTCACAACTCATTGCGAGGATTTGCCTTTTTCGGAAAATCGTGCTTGAATGGTGTTGGGGATTGTTGGAAGAGAGGCAAATTTATGAAACGTTTGGCAGCCGTCCTTTTGGGCGTTTTAATTCTATGTTTTGTTTCGTGTAAGAAAACTGATTCCGATTCAAAAGCACCGTCCGACGGGGTGTCTTCATCCTCTTCGGCTGAAACCTCCGAAAGCACCGATTCCGGTCTTCCGGATGGCTCGGTGCGCATCGACGAGCAAAACTTCCCGGACGGTGGTTTTCGCGAGGTAGTAAATGATGTCTTGGACATCAACGGCGACGGGATCCTCGACGCAAGCGAGATCGCGCAGGTTGAGGAACTGGAAGTCTACTCTGACTGTCACGGAACGACGGTCAAGGGACTTGAGTATTTCCCGTCGGTCAAACGCCTCTCGATCGCTGATTTCTCCTCGCTTGACGACTTCGATCCGGCAGACTTTCCCGAGCTTGTCGAACTGTCGATCTATCGGTCGGGAATTACATCGCTGGACGTCAGTAAGAATGAGAAGCTGAAAGTGCTTTCGTGCAGCGGCACCGAAATCACGGAACTGGACGTGAGCAGGAATGTGGAGTTGGAAGAACTTGAATGCGCGGGATGTGATATTTCCGCCCTGGATGTCAGCAAAAACACGAAGCTGAAATCCCTTTATGTGCAGGGCACGAACATCACATCGCTCGATCTTCGTTCCTGTCCGGAACTGGAGACGCTTGCGTGTGCGAATACGAAGATCGCGAACCTGGATCTGAGCAACAACCCCAAACTGCAAAGACTCGAAGCCTGGGAAACGGACCTTTCGGAATTGGATCTTAGCCATAATCCGGAGCTTCTTTTCCTGAATCTTCGGTTCCTTCCTACCAATGGACTTCAAGATGAGCCGGAATATCAGGGAGATCTGGGAACGAAGATCACGGCACTGGATCTGAGTCAGAATACTAAACTGGAAACACTTTACTGTGGCTCGCCGGAACTGAAGTCTCTTGATGTTAGCGGCTGTACGAACCTGCAGTGGTTCTATCTTTTCGAAACGAAAATCACGGCGCTGGATCTGTCGTCGAACACTAAGATCGATCTGTTCTGGTGCGAGGGCTGTGAAATGACTTTACTGGATCTGAGCGGCTGCACGGAGCTGCAAGAGTTGTACTGCTTCAACAATCAGCTGACGGCGATCAAACTGGATAACAATCCGAAGCTTCTTTACGCCGATGTCAGCGAGAATCAGATCACGGAACTGGATCTTTCCTCCTGTGAGAATCTCAAAGAACTCAACTGCACCGGCAACCAGCTTACTGAGGTGAAGCTTTCGAAGAAAGTGGACTTCCGCCGCAGCGAAGATTTCAAACTCGACGAAGGCACAACGCTTCTTTGGGAATAATGCCCCCGCCTCACAGTGCTTTTCGCGTAGAATAATTCGCGGCGCATGCTATAATATACTTGTAACCCATGGGCTCTCTTATTGGGGAAAGTGAGGGAACAGGTATGAAAAAGCTTCGTTTTGCGGCGGTCCTTCTGGCGGCGGTGATGGCGTTTTCGGGCGCGATGCTGACCGCGTGCGCGAGCAAGGACGATGAGTCCGGTGATTCCAAGAGTAAGAAAAAGAAAAATAGCTCCGATGCGGAGGAGATCGTCGATCCCGATGATCCGTCGGCCGCCGAGTCGGGGAAAGAAGGGTCCGGTTCGGACGCGGATGCGACGAAAGATCCTTCCGGTTCGGACGCGGATGCGACGAAAGATCCTTCCGGTTCGGATGCGACTTCGGACGCAAGCGGCGCGGATGCCACTTCCGCCCAGGCTTCCGATGGAACTTCCGATGGAAGCGCTTCGGGAAGTGACGGGTCCGATGCCACCACGCCGGACACAAGCGAGACGACGCCTTCCCGAGAGAAGGAAAAATACGGCTATCGCGCGACCGACGACGAGATCGTGGTCAACGGCATCTACACCTACCCCGCGGACGTGGATTATCAGCCGTTCGCCATGGATTTCACAAGCCACGTGCCGGGAAATAATTACATATATTTTTACGCGTATGCCTACGATTCCGCGGGAAAAGAACTGGGTCAGACGGGGATGAGTGTGAATGCGGTGGGAGACGGGGAGACCGCGCTGGCCGTCCTTTATTTCTACCAGCTCGCTCCTATCGACCACATCACGTACGAAGTCTTTTTCGAAGAGGCGGCGTCGCCGATTTCCGCGCGAAAAGATCTGGCTGTCAATTGCGGTATTGGCGAGAAGCTGATCATCGAAGGCAGGAACCGCGGCGACCGGTCTATCTGTGTGGAAGGGTGTACGATCATTTTCTTTGATAAAGCGGGAAATGTACTTTATGTTTCGTATGCGGGTCTTGATGATCTGGACTATGAGCTGAAGGCCGGGGACAGGCATTATGACGAGGTCTCGCTTCCCGATGGGTATGCGTATTATAAGGTCTTTACTGATGTAACTCAGCTGGACAACACGCATCCGGCGCCGACGGCGAATCCGAAGGAGATCGAGTTCATCGGTGATTACACGTACGGTATCTTGCGTTCGGGAGATTTCGATGATTCCAAGTACCATTATCTTTGCATTAAAAATCTTGCCGACACGACGAAACTGGTCACCGCCCACGGCTGTCTCCGGGATGCGAAAACCGGGGAGCTGGTGGGGACGATCCGTTCTTCCGTTGTCGTTGGTCCGGGCGATGTGGACTTCCTCTTCTATGTGGAAAATGAGATGGAGAAGCATCCGGAATTGTCTGCCACGTATACCCTCGATGTGAGGGATACCGATGCCATTGCCTTGAATTCGCAGATCTCGGGAAGCGTTTCTTTTGACGGCAGTACTTTTGTGGTTACGGCGACGAATAACAGTTCGTATGAAGTGAAGAACCTGCGGACTTTTGTGGTCGTGTTTGATGCGGAAGGCAACTACTACACCATTCTTGTCGGCTTCTTCGGCGAACCGTCCATCCAGCCCGGCGAGACGCAAAGCCGCGAGTTCGACGGCGACTTCCCCAAAGCCGACCACTGGGAACTCTATTACCAGGCCACCGCCTACAACAATTAGCGTTTTGTTGAGCGGCCTGGAAAGAGCTTAACCAGATCGCCGCGTAAAACCAGTAGAGCTGGGATCGCTGCGTTTTCAGTAGCATCTACTGACTAAATCTCGATTAACGGCCATCTTATCAGTAGCGCATTTTTAGAAGCCAGGGAAGAACGGATTTCAAAAACGAAAAACGGGGGCTTGAATATTATTAGCCCCCGTTTCTTGGTTTGGATTTAGGACAGCAACTGTAAAAACACAGTGCTTTTCGAGCGGTGTTATTGGATGTCGATGTCGAGCGGTTTGTCGAGCTCGGTGGACACGTACCTGCCGTTCTTTTTTCTCTGCTTGACGCATTCGGTCAAGAGATATTCGATCTGCCCGTTGACGGAGCGGAAGTCGTCTTCTGCCCACGCGGCGATGGCGTCGTAAAGCTGAGCCGATAACCGCAGCGGGACTTGTTTTTTCTCAGCCATTTCGAACTCCTTTCGTGGGGTGGCTCGCGAAGTTTTTACCTAAGTTACTCGCGGAGGCACACTTGGTGATACTCGCGAAACTGATCATGAGCGAGCGCCGATCAATAGAGGCTACCGGAGTTGACGACCGGCTGCGCTTCCTTGTTGCCGCAAAGTACTACAAGAAGGTTGGAAACCATGGCCGCCTTGCGCTCCTCGTCCAGTTCGACAGTGTTCTTTTCAGACAATCTTTCCAGAGCCATTTCTACCATGCCGACGGCACCGTCAACGATGAGTTTTCTCGCGTCCACGATGGCGGAAGCCTGCTGTCTCTGGAGCATGGCCGCGGCGATTTCCGGTGCGTATGCCAGGTAGGTGATCCGTGCGTCAACAATCTCGAGACCGGCATCGGTGACCTTGCTCTGAATCTCATCCTTGATGCGGTTGGCAACGACCTCGGTGGAACCTCTGAGGGAACCGTCATCGGCCTCGCCATCGCCTGTGGTGTCGACGTTGTCGGTTACATCATAAGGATAGATCTTCACGACGTTTCTTACAGCGGTGTCGCACTGGAGGGAGAGGTACTCCTTGAAGTTGTCTACGTTGAAAACGGCCTTGGCGGTGTCGGAAACTTTCCACATGACGGCGACCGCGATCTCGACAGGATTACCGAGGACGTCGTTGACCTTCTGCTTGCTGTTGGAAAGGGTCATGACCTTGAGGGAGATCTTTCTGGAGGCAAGCTCGGCAGCATTGGTCGTAACGGTCGCCGTGCCGGTTGCGGCGGCGATCACGCTGCCCTTCTGGGAAACATCTCCGCTCTGGCCGAGGTGGGTTCCGGCGGCCGGGTTGAATGCGGTGCAGAAGGGATTTACAAAGAAGAATCCGTCACCCTTGAGAGTTCCGATGTATTTACCGAAGAGTGTCAGGACCAGCGCCTCGTTGGGCTTCAAGACCTTCAGGCCGCAGAGCGGGAACCAGCCGACACAAAGGAAGACGATGCTGATCACGAACATCCAGAGCGGATCCGGGTTGTCGTCTTTGGCGTTGATGCCGCTGTAGATGATGCCTGCAATCGATGCGCAGACTAAAACGATGTAAAGGAAGAGGACAAGACCTCCAATTTTCCTGCCTTTAAGGATTTTTTCCGAAATGTTCTTGTTGTCTTTCATAGTGTACCACCTTTCTTGCTTCCGGATTGAGCTGTGTGATGTAAATGTGATATCAAAGTGATATCATCATGAAACATAATACTACGCCGGAGAGGTGGTGTCAATAGGTGGGGAGGGAGGAGATGCAAAGTATGACCGAATGAGGAGTCGTGCTCTCTCAAAAGAGGGGTTTTTCGTGAAAAAGTGAGCATGCTCTCTCAAACGCTCTCTTAAATGAAAAAATAAGAGTGAAAACAAGAGAGCGGTACACGACAGTTGCTGCTTGCTCTCTAATCTGCTCAGTTATTTCGTGAAAAGAGAGCAAATTTGAGAGCAGAGTTTTTGAGAATTGTTTTCGCCGCCATTGAACCTGCTTTAAGCTTCTTCCGCGAAGAAGCGGAGCAGCCGCTCTTTGTAGTCGGGGGCGGTGTCGAAAGCCGCGTGGCCGAATCCATCGTACATGTGGAGCTCGCACTTGGCGTTCACAAGCCCGCCGGCGATGTCGCGCGACGCCTGCGGGTCAATGACGCGGTCGTCCTCGGAGCCCAGAACCAGCACGGGACAAGTGATTTTGGAAAGGAAGGCGGAAACGTCGAAGCCCGTAGTCCCTTCGGCGATGACGATGAAGCGGCGGAGGTCCTCCGAAGTGACGAAATTGCCGAGCCCTTCAAGTACTTCTTTGTACTGCTCGAAAAGCACTGTGGGGTAGAGTTTTCTGCCGAATTCGCGGTAGAGGGTTTTGGCGTCGCCTGCTTTTGCGAGGTCAACCCAGTTCGCGATCTCGTCGGAGTTTCCTGTGGATTCTGAAAAAGAGGAAGCATCAACTGAAGAACCGGATGCAGAACCCGAAGAAGCAGCATCTGAAGACGCAGAACCCGAAGAAGCAGCATCTGAAGACGCAGAACCCGAAGAAGCAGCATCTGAAGAAATCTGTATGTCGCTCGCCGAGATCTTTGCGGTAGTGGAACCGAGAGCGAGTTTGCTCACGAGATCGGGGTTTTCGATGGTGAGTGTCAGGGCGATCATGCCGCCCTGGGAGGCGCCAAAAAGATAGATGTCGGAAAGACCCAGCGCGCGGATCGCTTCGGCGGTGTCACGGGCCATATCGGCGATGGTGTAACGAGGAGAATCATCGTTAGATCCCGAAACGGAAGCATCGTCGGATTCGTTTGCTGAACTTTCGCCGGAGGTTTGATCTTCATTGGTCGGCAGATCTTTTCTCCGGTCGAAAAGATAGGTGGTGTATTCATCGTTGAAGGCCGAGTACTGCGAGGCCACGGTATCGGCGGATTCCATAACGCTCTTGATGCTCAAACCGGGCAGGATCACGAAGGTTTTCGGCCCATGTCCGAAACGGAAAAAGTCCATTTCCAGGTTAGCAGTTTTCACAGTCTCGATTTTGATGTTCATATGGTTTTCCTCTTTTGCAAGAATATGCTAACATTTTAACATATGAAAGGGATGCGGCGCCGAAGCGCGAAACGATGATTCCAACGATGAATGCCTGAACCGACGTGAGCGTGACGATTCAGGAACGACCGTGGCGTAAATCGACGTCCCCAAAGAGAATTGATGGTGCCGATAAGGAAAGAGAACGATGATGAGGAAAAAGTTTTGGCTTGGATTAGTTTGTGTGGCGGTGCTTCTGGCAATCGTGCCGGCGGCGGGCTGCACGAACTCGGAAACGGATAAGAAGCCGGGAAAAACAGAGTCGAAGAAGACGAGCAAGGTGACGGATCCGGATGAGACGAGTGATGATCCGGCGGGCCCCGGCAACGAGACCGATCCAAAAGAAACAGGTGACGAGACTGGCCCGGAAACAACCGGCGAAGATCCGGAGACGACAGGTGATGATGAGATGAGAAAGTTTATTGTCGGCGATGATATTGCCAAAGAAGAGATCACGGAATTCTATTACACATACAGCACGACAACGTATCCGCCGGAATACCAGCGGTACAGACTTTTTGCCGAGGACGGAAAATACTACCTTTACCACGAAAAACGTGAGGGCGACCATTGGCCGCTGACCGAGGTGGATGCAACGATCACGGGCACGATTCCACTGAGTGATGAGGAATTCGAAAGCCTGTGGGTGTGCCTCAAGGGCGGCACCGTGATTAAGCGCGTGGAGCACACGGAGGGCGGCGATCCGGGCCCGTGGCTTTTCCTTTATTGGAACGGGGATAAGGACAAATATCAGGAGTTTGCTTTCGCGGGCAGACCGCAGCTTCAGCAGTTCGAGGAAGTGTGCGAAGCCCTGGCGGCGGCGGATTCGGGGAACTGAACCGGGAGACATATGGCGGATTTCAAAGTAATCATTTTCGATTTTGACGGGACGCTCGCGGACACGCGCGAGGCAATCGTGCGCGCCAAACAGGAGACGATCCGGCGGATGGGTCTTCCGCCCCGGACTGACGAGGAGTGCGCCGCTACGATCGGACTCACGGCGCCGCTCGGCTTTCTCAAACTGTACGAAGGCCTGCCCGAGCCCCTGGTCGAAAAAAGCACGAAAATGTACCGGGAGCTTTTCGAGCATTTTCGAAAAGCACTTCCGCCCGTGGTTTTTCCGCATGTTCGGGAGACGCTTCAAGCCCTGCAGGAGGCCGGCTGCGTCCTGACGGTGGCTTCCTCGCGCAACACGCCGTCGCTTCAGGATTTCCTGGAGATCCTGGATCTGAAGGATTTCTTTACGCTTGTGCTGGGGGCCGGAGATACGGCGAAATATAAGCCCGATCCGGAGCCGGTGCTGGAGACGCTCCGCCGACTCGAAAAAAGAAAACCCGATACGGAGACCCTGCACCGACTTAGGGAAAGGAAACCCGATACGGAGACCCTGCACCGGCTCGGGGAAGAAGAGACCAACGACCTTCAGCCGGCTGAGGTCCTTGTCGTGGGCGACATGCCTTTCGATATTCTCATGGGAAGCCGCGCCGGCGTGAAAACCTGTGGCGTGACTTACGGCAATGCAACGGCCGACGAACTTTGGGAAGCCGGCGCGGACTACGTGATCGACGATATGAAAGACCTTGCGGATATCGTGCTCAAATAGTGGCTTCACATTTCACATGAGTAACTATTGACAACTATATCGTCAGCCGATATAATCGTAGTCGATATATCGGTAGACGATATATCGGCGCCCGATAGCTAGAAGGATAATGGCGCCGGATAACCGGAAGGATAATGGCGCCCGATAACCAGAAGGATAACGGCGTCCGATAACCGGTGAAAGGAGATGAATCAATGGGACAATTCGCATTGACCGAAGCGGTGTATTACATTCTGCTGTCGCTGCAGAGTCCGCTCCACGGCTACGGAATCATACAGAATGTGGAGGAGCTGTCGCACGGGCGCGTGAAACTCGCGGCCGGGACACTTTACGGAGCGATCAATACTCTTCTTGAAAAGCACTGGATCGAGGCACTGAAAGAGGACCCTGAGAGTCGCAAGAAAGAATACGTGATCACCCCTGCCGGAAAAACAGTTCTGGAGGAAGAACTTCAGCGGCTCAAAGAATTAGTTGAAAACGGCACGCGTCTTTTGAAATAAAAAGTTGACGCCCGCGCCTTCTAAGAGGATAAAGCAATGAGAAAGAGATTTTATAAACTGTTCCTGGTCGGACAGATGGAAAAAGAGGAGCAGTGGCTCAACGAAATGGCCGACCACGGCTTTCTGGTATTGAATGTCGGGAAATTCTATTTCGACTTCAATGAGGTCGATCCCGGCAAATACCGCATCAAGGTAATGATGCTCAAGGGCTCGAAGAACTCCGAGAAGAATCAGGATTTCTATCGCTTTCTGGAGGACATGGGGATCTCATACGTCGACGGCATGAATTTCCCGGGCGTGTGCTATGTATATTTGAAAATGCCCAAAGACAGTGACGTCAACCAGCTCGAAATGTACTCGGACGTGGATTCGAAGATCCGCTACAATCGCCTGATCCTGGGCTACATGATCTTCGCGACGATCGCTATAACGCTTATCGGCATCTGGAATTTCTATATGGCATTCGGAAGATCGGACAATGGCGTTTCGTGGCTGAACGCATTCATGACTGTGATTCTGGCCGCCATCGTGATCTATGGCATCGTAACGATCATCAGCTGCCTGATCACCGGCCACAAACTCAAGAGGGAAAAGCGGATCCACGAGTAAATGGAACGCATCCGGAAGTATTTGGAGGACTATATGGAACAACTAACAAATCAGAAAAAACTACCGGTATGGATGGGCTTTGTCATGCAGAGCGTTTTCCTCCTGCTGTTCATCACCGCCGGCGCATATATGCAGAGAAACTGGGGCATCACGGGCCTTGTGACCTCCGAGCTGATGTTCGCGATCGTCGCCGTCGCCTACTGCCTCATCCGCGGCGTGAAACTCAAGGAAATGTTCCCGGTCAAAAAGATCAGCGCAAGTGAATTCTTCGGCGTCGTTTTCCTCGCCATAGCAGGATTCCTTTTCAGCCTGATCGCGGTCGGCCTTTCCATGGCGATCCTCCCGAAATCCTTCCGCTCCGAAGTCACCGGCCTCACGGATTTTCTTTACGGCGGCATGAATTACCCGATGCTCGTCCTGATCGTCGCGGTCCTTCCCGCGATCTGCGAAGAAGCGATGGAGCGCGGCTGCGTGCTGTCGCACTTCCGTTCGATCAAAAAAGACTGGGTCATCATTCTCATCATGGGCATTTTCTTCGGCATCATGCACATGTCACCGCTCCGGTTCCTCACTACCGCTACCCTCGGCGCGCTCCTTTCGTACCTTCTGGTGAAGAAAAACAACATCCTTCTTCCGATGCTCCTTCACTTCATGAATAACTTCGCATCGGTAACGATCAGCTACATTGGCGGCGCGGCGGCAAATACCGAGCAGTCCGCGGAGCAGCTCATGAATATGAGCGGGCTGACGTTGTTCGGCGCATATCTTTTCCTTGGGTTTCTCGCGCCGATCTTCCTGGTGCTCGGCATGATGCTTGTCGACCGTGAGCACCACAAAGCCTATCGCTTTGCCATCGCAGGCGGACTCTCGGCCCTCATGATGTTCAGCGGCCTGGCGATCACAGCCGTCTCGGCCATGTCGGATTTCCTCGCGCCGCAGCCGATCGTGGACGCACAGTTTTCTATCAAAGCCGAAGATGCCGACGCCCCGGAGGGAGAGAATGGGGAAGCCTGGGATCCGGAAGAACTTATGGGTTTCGATGTGCATACAGCCAAGGACTATAACGTGACACTGGAGATCAACGGTGTGAAAGAAAAATACGTGTTCACGCTTCTTGATTCTTCGGGAAAAGAACTGGTTCATTTCGCTTGTATTCCGGATGACAACGGACGCATTTACTACACACAGAAAGTCAGTCTCGGGAAAGACTCATACAAGGCCATGCTCAAGCACATGGACGACGCGCCCGACGAAGACATGCAGGTCCACCTCAAAGTTGCGTAAAAGAAAAGCGCCCCCGATTTGCATAGTCGAATCGTTTCGGCTCGAAAATAACCCAAATCGTTTCGGGTTTAAACACCTGTAAATAGCGAAGTTATCTGCTTTACAAGTACCCCCTGTCTGTGCGAAAATATCTTTGACATGGGGGTTGAGGCTTGGCTGGATCTTGGTGTTTTTCATAGATCTCATGCTGGGTAAAGTTAGCCGGTTTGCGAGGAGCCGGCATGGTGTGCGGAAAGGCAGAGATCGGGCGAAGTATACCTCCTTTCAGGTTGTGGCCGAAGAACCCTGTTTTCTAAACACTAGGAGAAAACAGGGAGGCAGAACCATGAAACATCTTTCCGTTAAGTGCGTAAGAAAACTCGTTGCCGTTGCATTGAGCACCGTTATGGGCTTTGCGCTCATACCGAACCTTGCACGGATCCCATCGGGCCGTGTCCTGGCCGATGACACACCGACGGCCGATGAGGAGGAAATTACCGTCACTACAACTCATGATATTTACTTATACATAGATCCGGATTCTGTTGCCCACATGCAGATCGGATTTGAAATCAGCGGTTCTCGAGCAAAAGACGTGAATCAGTTTTCACTTCTTGTCACAGATAAGCCGTATACTGAAAGTAATGCGAAGACTCTCTATTACGGCGTTCTGGATATTACTCCAGATCAGATTCAATCAGGTAGCACCATTTACGATAATCTTCCTGCCGGTATTTACGGTTTATGGGACTATGATTTCATAACGTATATCGTTGCAGAAGTTGTAACCAATGATAGTGGAGTCGTGCTTAAAAGTACCCCGACACGGGTTAAGCCGTCCAGCGGATACGGTACCGTAGCACTTCAGGTCGAGCGTGTCTATGATCTTCGGTACGGAGATTACACCGGCAAGCGCTATCAAATGGATGCGATATACGAAATATGGAACGATTACGTGGATAGGCAATTCAACGATGAATTGGATGTTGTGGATCTGGATCTGGATAGAGATGGCACGCTGGATGTCCGCTGGGGTGGTGAATGGAGCTTTATATATAGTGTTGCCGGACTAGATACCTCACAATATAATGGCTATATAAAGAGACTGGACAGCTGCAGTGTTTTTGGAACAATTGCATTCAATGAACCTGAGTGTGATTTAGGAGGGTACAATTCGGTCATATTCAAACTTCCGGAATGTAAGCCGGTGATCAACAAAGTGCAACCTTCTGATAACGGTGTTCTGATCCGCTGGAATAAGGTTTCGGGATATAGCCGTTTTAATGTGTACCGTTCGACGAGTTCTGAAGGAACGTACAGTTATATTGGAAGTGTGACGGATGGCAGCACTAAATACGTCGACACGACCGCACAGAGCGGGACCCTCTATTTCTACAAGGTCCGTCCATATACCAAGTGTACGGACAGCGAAGGCCGGACCAGAACGATCTATGCGACTTACTCGGATCCTTACCCTGTCCATATTCTTGGCGATACGAAACTTACCGCCGAGCCGAAGAGCGGCGTAACCATGAGGCTTTCCTGGACGGCAGTCAGCGGTGCAGAGTACTATGAGATCTATCGTGCGACTTCAGAAAACGGCACCTATTCCTATGTGAAAAGCACTACGGGTACATCGACCTCGGATACCGGTTTGAAAGCCGGCACTCGTTACTATTACATGATCCGTGCGGTGCAGAACGAGGATGGGACGAAGAACTATAGTAAATACGCCGGTGCAGTGGCTGTGGCTCTGGCCACACCGACGATGGAAAGTGCGACGTTTAAGTCCGGAAAAGGCGTGACGCTTTCCTGGACGAAGGCCAGCGGCGCAGACCGGTACAATGTTTACAGGTATAACACGAGTACCGGAAAATATGATTATGTGGCCAGTGTCCTCGGCGGTACGCTGACCTATACCGACGCGAGCGGCAGGAAGGGCGACTACTATAAAGTCCGCGCCTACAAGCGTGTTGACGGCGTCGTCTATTACGGCGGATGGAGCAACGCGAAGGCAGGAAAATAACAAAGAACAGTTCTTTTCAAGACGAGGAGGAGTCTATGGTGAAAGACAGTACGATCAGAAGCTTTAGAAGGCTCGGCGCACTCGCGCTGAGCGCAATCATGGGCATTGCCCTCGTCCCGACACTTTCGGGCATTCCCGAAGTCAAGGCGGATCCCTGGACGAAGGACGAGACAAATACAAGACTCGGGCTTGGTTCCATAGGAAATCCCGACAAGCCGACAAGCAGCAGTTCCCCCTGGAAAGGAAGTTATGTGTATTTTGGAAAATCCGGAGATAAACCGGTGCGTTTCCGTGTGCTGGACACCAAAGAAAAATTCAATAAAAAACCTACCCTGTTCCTTGATTGCGACTATGTATTGTGCGACAGTCCGTTGGACGACAGCTCTGCATATTGTGACACCAATACTGACCTTCTGAACGAATTGGAAGGTGACTCCATACTTGAATTGTCAGCACCGGAAAGAGCGTCGCTAATCACGATCACGAAAGCTTTCCATAATTTAACCGACATGGACAGCGCGTTGATCGAGAGGTATATGTGGTATACCCCACGGCGTTCCCGGATCTTCATTCTGGATCTGGAAGATGTGATGAATACGAAATACGGGTACTGGAATCAGGCGGAATCCACTTCCGATATCGCCTCCAGAAAAAAGGTACGCATTTCGGATAAAACCAAGTATGCCGATTGGCGGCTGCGGAGCATCGTCCCGGTTGGCTACGATGAAGAATACAACACTTTTTTGAGCTCGGAAACGAAGATCAATGCATGTGTAAATAATCACGGCTATATCAAAGAGGTGTTATGTAATGAGAACTGCGGTGTTTCGCCGGCATTTTATGTTGACTCCGATGATGTGATACTCTCATCTTCTGTTCCGGCAGAGTCCGGCGTCAATGGTCCCTGTTATAAACTGACGGTAAAGGATAAAGACATCTCCATCGTTAGAAATTACGATGATGATGTCATACTCGAGGGAAACACCTTAACGATCCCCTTTACCATTAGCGGTAAAAATGCCGATACGGTAAACCGGATTTCGATATTGATCACGAAAGTGGACTATAATGCATGGGAATATAACTCCCAAATTCTTCTTTATCAGGAAATTCCGTATACCGGCGATCTTACAACGGGCGCGGTAGCCACCTGTACGCTTCCGGATCTTGAGGGTGAATGGAATCAGTATTTTCGGGTGTATCTCCTTGCGGAAAATGTAAATGGTCAGTATGAGACCGATTATGCCGCTACTCCCTATCTCCTTTATCCATGTACGGATGTTGTGGTCGACCTTAAGGAGGATACAGACCCCCTTCCATTGAAAAGTGAGCAGTGCTGGGCGTTTTCTTCTTTGGCGGATTGGATGAAGGAACCTGTGGTCGACCATGGGGGTTTTTATGAGGACAATATGTACGTCGATAAGTTTGATATTGACAAGGATGGCACTTGGGATCTGACATATTATTACGACTGGGATGTACTGTGGCGCCTGGATTCCTGCAGCGTGTTCGGAAGCGTGGTCATTGAGGAAACCTATCTCCGTCAATATGGACATTGCCGTTCGCTCACCATCAATTTCCCTCTTTGCAAGCCTGAGATCACGAAAACGGAGCCGACGGATACCGGAGTGCAGATCAGGTGGAGCAGCGTGTCCGGGTATAGCAGTTACAATGTCTATCGGTCTACGAGCCTAAATGGTACATACAGTTATTTGGCAAGTGTGACCGGCGGGACGACGAAGTATGTCGATAAGACGGCACAGGGCGGCAAGACCTACTATTACAAGGTCCGCCCGTATAAGAAAGTTCTGGATCGAAATGATCAGAACAAGACGATCTATGCCACCTGGTCAGATGCGGCGAAGGTGGTAGTCCTTGCGGATACGAAGCTTACTGTAGAACCCAAGAGCGGTGTCACCATGAAACTTTCCTGGACGGCGGTAAGCGGGGCTACATCCTATGAGATCTACCGGTCAACATCCGCATCGGGACCGTATACGTATGTGAAGGCAACGACCGGTACATCTACTTCTGATACAGGCCTTACAGCCGGCACCCGTTATTACTACATGGTCCGCGCGAAAAAGACTGTGAACGGAGTGGCGCAGTATAGTAAGTATTCGGCGGCGGTGGCCGTGGCACTGGCAACACCTTCGATGGAAAGTGCGACATTTAAGTCCGGAAAAGGCGTGACGCTGAACTGGACCAAGGCCAGTGGTGCCGACCGGTATAACGTGTATAAGTACAATACGAGTACCGGGAAGTACGATTACGTGGCCAGCGTTCTCGGCGGAACACTGACCTACACTGATGCAAACGGTAAGAAGGGCGACTACTACAAAGTACGTGCCTATAAGAGAGTCGACGGCGTCGTCTATTACGGCGGTTGGTCAAATGCTAAGGCAGGTAAGTAAGCGCAGCCCGCGCGGCGCCGCCGCAGGCGTTGGAAGCGGCAAACGCGATGTGCGCTGCGGAAAAGAAAGAAGTACTAAAGAATAGTTCTTTTCAAAAAGAGGAGGATGCCTGAATGAATGGAAAAACCGGAAAGACCATGAGAAGGATCGGCGCCATCGCCATGAGCACCGTTATGAGTTTCGCGCTCATTCCGAGTCTTCAGGGTGTGCCTGAGGTGAAAGCGGATACGTGGACGAAGGATAAAACGAATACCTGGATCGGCGCACAAGCCTTGCAAAACCCCAAACAGCCGACATCTAAGAACGACCCATGGACGGGAGACTATGTGTACTATGGAAAACACGACGGCCAGCCGGTCCTGTTCCGTGTGCTAAGCAAGCGTGAAAGTAAATTATATAATAATGTCTTCCTCGATTGTGACTCTGTACTTTGTAAAAGTGTTTTTGACGATGAAAGCGGAATCTGGAATGTTGACAGCTGTGATATCCGAAATGCGCTTCCGGGCAAATCCATCCTCGAATTGACGGCAGCGGAGAAGAGGGCGTTGTCTTATACCTCGATCAATGAACATGCATTATCCGGAATCGATAATAAAGTGATCAGCCGTTTTGGATCGTATTCGGCAATGAAATACGATCAAGTCTTCCTTATGGACGTGGAGGATGTGCTGAATAAACAATACGGTTACTGGAAT
Source organism: Lachnospiraceae bacterium (assembly GCA_017550425.1). Lineage (GTDB taxonomy): Bacteria > Bacillota > Clostridia > Lachnospirales > Lachnospiraceae > UBA1201. The sequence continues at coordinate 37,177 of JAFZPG010000009.1, forward strand.
GAGTCCGGGATGGGACAGGCCAACACATCTGTTGTGTCCCGTCAAAAAAAAGAATTCGGAAAAAGCACCGGCGAACCGGTTGCCTGGAGCCTTCGGAACACGGTTGCAAGTGATAATACGAGAATCGGAATTGTGGGGAAAAACGGAACGATCAGTGATTTGTCTTGTCAGACGGAATGCGGCATCTCACCGGCGATGAATATCGATGAAGAAGATATCCTTTTCGCGACTTTGGTCGACGGGACGAAGGGCGAGCCGGGAGCCACATATAAACTGACGGTCATTGATAATGAAATCGATCTTGATAATCTATACGGAGAACAAATCACGTTCGATGGGAACACGGTCACGGTGCCTTTCAGGCTCACCGGTTGGCATAACGATAAGGTGAACCGGATTTCTCTGCTGATCACAGACAATCCAATCGAAGACTCTTCACAGCAAGATATAACGATTCTGGAGTATTGCGAACTTCCGGTTACCGGGGATTTGAAAAATGGCACGGTGACCTTTACGATCCCGGACAATTTAGGTGAGATGGACGAGGATTTCTATGTGTATATTGTGCCCGAAACTATCAATGGAAAATATGAGACGGACTATACCCGCCCGGTAAGGATCTGGTCGCCCCGATCCACCGAGTTTGATCTTATGGACGGAGAAATAAGCATAGACCAGATTAAGTGGGATTCCATCTGGTGGCTGTATGAATGCGAGAAGCTCAGTGTTGAATACGGGATAGAAAACGGGAACTTTAGCTACTATATTGATCTGGATCAGGACGGAAATGTGGATCTTTTCGCATACATAACGGAAGCAGAAGACAAGTTCATTAAACGCGCGGAGACTTGCAATATTTTCGGTACTTATAAGTACGAGCTGGAAGATTCTGTGCCTGAATATTATGGGGTCACGTCGATCACGTTCAAGCTCCCGCTATGTCAACCGACGATCACGAAAGCGGAACCGACGGATACCGGGGTTCAGGTGAAATGGAATAAGGTTTCCGGCTATTCTACATACAACGTGTATCGTTCGACAAGTGAGAATGGTACGTATAGTTATCTGGCGAGTGTAACGGGCGGGACAACAAAATATGTGGATAAGACGGCCCAAGGAGGAAAGACGTATTACTACAAGGTTCGTCCATATAAGAAGACGGACGGCAAGACGATCTATGCACCTTGGTCCGACGCGGCGAAGGTAGTAGTTCTTGCGGACACGAAACTTACGGCGGAACCCAAGAGCGGTGTCACCATGAAGCTTTCCTGGACGGCGGTAAGCGGGGCTACATCCTATGAGATCTACCGGTCAACATCCGCATCGGGACCGTATACGTATGTGAAGGCAACGACCGGTACATCCACTTCCGACACTGGACTTACGGCCGGCACCCGATATTATTACA
>JAFZPG010000100.1 GCA_017550425.1 Lachnospiraceae bacterium
ATCATGATCCTCGGCGGCGGCCCGAACCGTATCGGTCAGGGTATCGAGTTCGACTACTGCTGTGTACACGCAGCATTTGCCCTGAAGGAACTCGGTTTCGAGACCATTATCGTTAACTGCAACCCCGAGACCGTTTCCACGGACTACGATACATCCGATAAGCTCTACTTCGAGCCTCTGACCCTGGAAGACGTTCTCAGCATCTACAATAAAGAAAAGCCCGTGGGCGTGATCGCTCAGTTCGGCGGCCAGACACCGCTGAACCTTGCAGCAGATCTGAAGAAGAACGGTGTCAACATACTCGGAACTTCTCCGGAAGTCATCGATATGGCAGAAGACCGTGACTTGTTCCGCGGCATGATGGATAAACTCGGCATCCCGATGCCCGAATCCGGCATGGCAGTCGATGTAGAAGAAGCTCTGGCCATCGCCGAGAAGATCGGATACCCCGTAATGGTTCGTCCTTCCTACGTACTGGGCGGCCGCGGTATGGAAGTCGTAAATGAGCCTGAGCAGATGAAGCAGTACATGGCTGCAGCAGTCGGCGTAACGCCGGATCGTCCGATCCTCATTGACCGCTTCCTGCGTCACGCGACGGAGTGTGAGGCCGATGCGATCGCAGACGGTAAGCACGCTTTCGTTCCGGCCGTTATGGAGCACATCGAGCTCGCCGGTGTTCACTCCGGTGACTCCGCATGTATCCTGCCTTCGAAGAACATTCCCGCAAACCTGGTTGAGACGATCAAAGAATATACCCGCAAGATCGCCGATGAGATGGGTTTATGCGGTCTGATGAACATGCAGTACGCGATCGAAGACGGTAAGGTTTACGTACTCGAGGCGAACCCGAGAGCTTCCAGAACCGTTCCGCTCGTATCGAAAGTCTGCAACATCAACATGGTTAAGATCGCAACACAGATCATGACCGCTCCTCTGACCGGCATGGAATCCCCGATCCCGACCATGAAGGAGATCAAACCGAAATATTACGGCGTAAAAGAAGCGGTATTCCCGTTCAATATGTTCCAGGAAGTAGACCCTGTCCTCGGACCGGAAATGCGTTCCACCGGTGAGGTGCTCGGCCTGTCTACGAATGTCGGCGAGGCATTCTTCAAGGCACAGGAGGCTACCCAGTCCCGTCTGCCGAAGGAAGGCTGCGTATTGATCTCGGTAAATCGCAAAGATAAGCCGGAAGTCGTAGAACTGGCTCGTAAATTTGCGGCTTGCGGTTTCCGCATCGTAGCTACGGGCTCTACCTATGAACTCCTCGTAGCCAACGGTATCAAGGCGGATCGCGTTAACAAGATGCAGGAAGGCCGTCCGAACATCGTGGACGAAGTGATGAACGGCAAGATCCAGCTCATCATCAATACACCGACCGCTCCAAACGAGCGTATCTTCGACGACAGTTATATCCGTAAGACGGCCATCAAGGCAAAGGTTCCTTATTTCACCACCATGGCAGCGGCAAAAGCTACCGCGGACGGTATCTACACTGTGATCCATGAGGGCGAGATCGGCGTTATGAGTCTGCAGGATATCCACGCATCCATCCAGTAAGGGGTAGATATGATAAAGATTGCAATCGACGCGATGGGCGGCGATAACGCTCCTGAGAAGATCGTTCAGGGCGCGATCGACAGCCTGGCCCTTCGTGATAACATTCAGATCGTTCTGGTCGGCGATCAGGACGCGGTCCGAGCGGAATTAGCCAAATATCAGTATGACGCGGCACGTGTTTCGGTGGTCCACACGACAGAGGTCATCGAGACCGGTGAGCCGCCGGTCGCTGCCATCCGCGAGAAGAAGGATTCCTCCCTGGTCGTTGCACAGAAACTTGTGCGTGACGGTGAGGCAGACGCCTTTATCTCCAGCGGCAGCACCGGCGCCATCCTGGTCGGCGGTCAGCTCATCGTGGGCCGTATCAAAGGCATCCGCCGCACACCGCTGGCGCCTCTGATCCCCACGACGAAGGGCGCGAGCCTTTTGATCGACTGCGGCGCCAACGTCGACGCCCGCCCGGAGGATCTGGTCCAGTTCGCCCGCATGGGTTCCATCTACATGGAGCACGTGTGCAAGGTAAAAAAGCCCAGAGTCGGCATCGTCAATATCGGCGCGGAAGAAGAGAAGGGCAATGCTCTCGTTAAGGAGACCTTCCCGCTTCTGAAAGCCTGCGAAGATATCAATTTCATCGGAAACGTGGAATCCCGTGATATTCCTTACGGAGCTGCGGACGTCATCGTCACCGAAGCTTTCGTGGGCAATGTCATCCTGAAGCTCTATGAGGGCGTCGGATCGGCGCTCGTCAGCGAGATCAAAAAGGGCATGCTTTCGAACCTGAAAGGCAAGCTCGGTGCGCTTCTGGTAAAAAAGAACTTAAAGGGTGTCGTAAAGAAGTTTGACGCTTCCGAATATGGCGGCGCGCCGATGTTAGGTTTGAAGGCTCTGGTCGTTAAGACCCACGGCAGCGCAACGGAAAAAGAGATCAAAAACGCGATTCTGCAGTGCGTGGATTTCGTGGAAGCAAAAACGATCGATCAGATCAATGCGATCGTAAACTGATAAAACTTACATTTTCCGAAAAAAATACAAATATGTATTGCCATACCTGCGGCGATACATTATAATGATTTCGGTGTTCGGCGTAAGCCGCGCCGATGTAGAGAAGCCGCAGCCTGTTTGCACGGCATTCTGTTTGAATTTCACCTAGGAATTGAGAGGATGGCAATTATGGAGTTTTTTGAGAAATTGCAGAATATCATTTCGGAGGTCCTTTCCATCTCGACCGATGAGATCACCATGGGAACCACATTCGTGGACGATCTGGGCGCTGACTCTTTGGATGTTTACCAGATCATTATGGCGATCGAGGAAGAGTTTGAAATCGATATCCCCAGTGAAGAAGCTGAGAAGATCGTTACCGTCGGCGACGCGGTAGAGCAGATCAAGAACGCTCTTGAAAACCAGAGATAATTATTTTTGTTTTCATAACTTGAGGGATGATGGCGCAGGTCTCATCCCTTTTGCTGTTTCATGGGTATGCACGTCTTACGTGCAAAGGGGGAAATATGGACCGTATCCTTACGGAGTTTCAACAAAAGATCGGTTATACCTTTAAAGACATCTCTCTTTTAAAGCTGGCGCTCACGCACAGTTCCTATGCAAATGAGCATCGCCTGGAATATAGCATGCACAATGAGCGGCTGGAGTTTCTGGGGGATGCGGTTTTGGAACTGGTCTCGAGCGACTTCCTGTTTCGGAATCATCCCGAAATGAAAGAGGGCGACATGTCGAAAAAGCGGGCGGCCATGGTCTGCGAGCCTGCGCTGGCGCATTGCGCGGCTCTCATTGACCTGGGTTCCTACCTGTTCCTGGGTAAGGGCGAGGACTTAGGCGGCGGTCGCACGCGCGATTCGGTCACCTCGGACGCGATGGAAGCACTGATCGGCGCCATCTACCTTGATGGTGGTTTTACTACTGCAAAAGAGTTTACCGAGACCTTCGTACTCGGTATTACCGGCGATGCAACGTTCTTTTATGATAGTAAAACCATCCTTCAGGAACTGTCGCAGGAAAAATTTGCAAAAGAACCCGTCTATATTCTGGTAGCGGAAAAAGGACCCGACCATCAAAAAGAGTTCGTGATCGAAGTTAAGATCGGCGATGTTGTCTATGGGACCGGAACGGGTAAGAGCAAAAAAGCGGCACAGCAAGAAGCGGCGCACCACGCCGTTATCAAACTAAAGGAGTCCAAGTAATGTATTTAAAATCCATCGAAGTACAGGGTTTCAAATCCTTTGCAAATAAACTCGTGTTTGAGTTTCACAACGGGATCACCTGTATCGTAGGTCCGAACGGCTCCGGTAAAAGCAACGTGGCGGATGCAGTCCGCTGGGTACTCGGCGAGCAGAGCGCGAAGCAGTTGCGCGGCTCGAATATGCAGGATGTAATCTTTTCGGGAACGGAGACGCGGAAACCGCTCGGTTTCGCATCGGTCTCCATCACCCTGGATAATTCGGATCATAAACTGAACATCAATTACGATGAAGTCACCGTAACGCGTAAAGTCTTTCGTTCCGGTGAGAGTGAATACAAACTGAACGGCGTCAATTGCCGTCTGCGTGACATCTACGAACTGTTTTACGATACCGGTATCGGTAAGGAAGGCTATTCGATCATCGGCCAGGGCCAGATCGAACGTATCCTGTCCAATAAACCGGAGGAACGCCGCGAACTGTTCGATGAGGCCGTGGGTATCGTTAAATACAAACGCCGCAAACAAAGCACGTTAAAGAAACTGGAGAGCGAGCATGCGAACCTGACCCGTGTTTCGGATATATTGTCCGAACTCGAAAAACAGGTAGGTCCCTTGAAACGTCAGTCCGAGACTGCGAAAAAATACTTAAGCATCCGCGATGAGCTGAAGAAATATGATCTTCAGCTGTTTCGTGTGTTTACGAACCGTTCCGAGGAGGACTTAAAGAAGATCGAGGAAAATGACGCCATCGTTTTGGGAGATCTCGAGGATACAAAGAAAGCCCTCGATGAGCTCACGAGCGCTTACGAAGAGGTCGATACCTTTATCCGTTCCCTCGATGATCAGTCGGCGGAACTGTCGGAGCGAATGACGCAGACTCTGAACGATAAAAACGAGATCGCTTCGAAGGTGCTTTTGCTGAATGAGCAGATCGCGTCCGAGGAGAAAAACCGCGGTACGCTCAATGAGCGTCTCGAGCAGATCCGCACGCAGCTTCTTTCGATGGAAGAAGAAAAAAACGGCTATCTGACGCAGAAGACCGAGCTCGTGAAAACGCTCGAAGAGCAGAAAGCAAAAGAGGCGGAGCTGACGGCGCAGATGAAGGCGCTGGATGAGGCCATCGCCGAGAACATGGTCCTGGTCGAGAAGGATCAGGATGAACTGAAAAAATTACTGAATTCCAAATCGGATGTAGTGGCGAAATTGCAGCATTTTGACACTTTGTATGAGCAGGTGTCCCGCCGCCGCAGTGAGATCTCTTCGAAGCGTCTGCAGTCACAGAGCGAACTCGAGACCGCACAGGAGAACCGGAAGACATTTGCCGACCGCCTGGCTTCCGTCAGGGACAATGTCGCGACCTACCGGATGCAATTCCAGGAGACGAAAGAGATCCAGCAGAGCCTCGTGAAAAAACGTGATGAGATCGCGGCTGAAAAAGACCGGGACATCGAACAGTTCCATGAAGCATCCTCGCGGGCGGCTTCGCTGAAGAGCCTGGAAGAGCATTTTGAAGGCTATCAGGTCAGCATCCGTAAGATCATGGAATATAAACAGAACGGGCCGAAGAACCTTTCGGGGATCGAAGGCGTGGTCTCCGATCTGCTGGAAGTAGACAAAAAGTACGAGACAGCGATCGAGATCGCGTTGGGCGGTTCGATCCAGAATATCGTTACCCGTGACACCGATACCGCGAAGGCCTGCATCTCCTACCTGAAGGAGAACCGCTTCGGCCGCGCGACCTTCCTGCCCATGGATGCGGTGAAGAAGAACGAAGGCCTGTCCCGTCCGGAAGCCCTGAAGGAAAAGGGCGTGCTCGGCACGGCGAATACATTGATCCGTTTTGAGAAGAAATATACGGAGATCTTCGACCAGTTGCTGGGACGTGTCATCGTTTGCGACAACATGGAAAATGCCACTGCCTTGGCTTCAAAGTATAAGCAGAGCCTGCGCATCGTAACGTTGGAGGGCGAACTGTTCACGCCGGGCGGAGCGATCACCGGCGGCGCCTACAAGAACAATAACAATCTGCTGGGACGTAAGCGTGAGATCACCGAATGGGAAGAGCAGGCTGCGCTTCGCAAGAAGAAAGTCGACCAGGCCGAGCAGAAACTGAAGAAAGCGAACGACGAACTGGCCGAGATCAATAAAAAAGGCCAGGAGATCGTCGATAAGATGCAACAGGTCGCATTGTCCGAAACGACCATTTCGCTTTCGCTGAAGCAGTGCGACGATAAGATCGAAGTTTTAAAGGAAGAGATCGCGGATTCCGATTCTGCTTTCAACGATCTGTGTAACCAGCTCGATTCGATCCGCGCGGAAAAAGAGCAGATCGAAGCCGAGATCAACGCCATAGAGCGTCAAAACGCTGACAATGAACAAACAGTCCAGGATTACGCAAAAAGGCTGGAAAACGACCGTAAAACGCGCGAGGAGACCGCTTCCGAGCTGTCGGACCTCAAAGCCTCCTACGCGAAAGAGGAACAGACCTTGAATTTCCTCTCGGAAAATGCCGAGCGTATCCGCCGGGACAGTGAAAACCTGACCTACGAAGCCGAGAACCTGATGCAGCGCGTGGATGAGTCCGAGCAGTCGGCAAAAGGGCGCCTGCACGAGATCGAGCAGGGGAAGGAGACCATCGAACAGATGGAGGAGGCTCTTGCCAAGCTTAAAGAAGAGCAGGCCGGGATCAATGAAAAGAAGAACAAGGTCATGACCGAGCAGAAGGATTTCTTCTCGAAGCAGACCGAGATCTCCGATCGCAAAAACGAACTCGAAATGGAGCGCCTGCGTCTCGAAAGCCGGCGTGAAAAGATCGAGGAACGCCTGACCGAGATGACCGAATATCTCTTCTCGGAGTACGAGATGACACCGACCCAGGTGCCGCCGCTCTCCGAAGAGATCACCGACCGCGAGAGCGAACTGCATAAGATCATCAATCAGTTCCGCTCGCAGATCAAAGGACTGGGCCATGTCAATGTCGGCGCGATCGAAGAATACAAAGAGGTTTCGGAACGTTATGAATTCATGAAGACACAGCATGAAGACCTGACGAAATCCGAAGCGGCATTACATAAGATCATCGAGGAACTCGACGAAGGCATGCGCAAACAGTTCAACGAGCAGTTTGCGCTGATCCAGGTGGAATTCGATAAAGTATTCAAAGAACTGTTCGGCGGCGGACATGCACGTCTCGAACTGGTAGAAGACCAGGATGTCATCGAGGCCGGCATCCGCATCATCTCACAGCCGCCGGGTAAGAAACTGCAGAACATGATGCAGCTGTCCGGTGGTGAGAAGGCATTGACCGCGATCTCGCTTTTATTCGCGATCCAGAGTCTGAAGCCCTCGCCGTTCTGTCTGCTTGATGAGATCGAAGCTGCGCTCGACGATTCGAATGTCGGACGTTTTGCTGAATATCTGCATAAATTGACCGAGCATACACAGTTTATCCTGATCTCGCACCGGCGTGGCACGATGGTTTCTGCAGACCGCCTCTACGGCATCACGATGCAGGAGAAGGGCGTATCCGCACTCGTTTCCGTCAACCTGATCGAAAACGAACTCGATAACTAAGGAGTTAGAAACATGGCAAAAAAAGGTTTGTTCCGCCGTCTTTTTGACGGCCTGTCTAAGACCCGCAGCAACATTCTGTCGAAACTGGACGGACTTTTCTCGGGCAGAGATAAGATCAACGATGAATTTTACGAGGAACTCGAGGAGATCCTGATCACTTCCGATATCGGCGTGCGCACGACGATGGATATCATCGAACGTCTGCAGGAGCAGGTCGAGGAACTCGACATCAAGCAGCCCATGGAGTGCAAAGAACTCCTGATCAATGATATCCGCGAGAAGATGAACCTCGGGGACAATGCATACGAGTTCGAAGATAAAACTTCGGTCGTTCTGGTCATCGGCGTCAACGGCGTCGGTAAGACTACGTCGATCGGTAAGCTGGCCGCCCAATTGAAGGGCCAGGGAAAGAAGGTCATGCTGGCTGCGGCGGATACGTTCCGCGCAGGCGCGATCGATCAGCTCGGCGAATGGGCGAACCGTGCGGGCGTTCCCATGATCGCCCAGCAGGAAGGCGCGGATCCGGGGGCTGTCGTTTACGATGCGATTCAGTCCGCGAAATCGAAGAAGATCGACGTTCTGATCTGTGATACCGCCGGTCGTTTGCATAATAAGAAAAACCTGATGGACGAGTTGAATAAGATCAACCGCATCATCGAAAAAGAATACCCGGAAGCCTTTCGTGAGACATTGATCGTCCTCGACGGCATGACCGGACAGAACGCCCTCATTCAGGCGAAGGAATTTACCGAGGTCGCGAAGATCACCGGTATCATTCTGACGAAGATGGACGGGACCGCAAAGGGCGGTATCGCCGTAGCCATCCAGTCCGAACTGGGCGTACCGGTGAAATACATCGGTGTCGGCGAAGGCATCGAAGATCTGCAGAAGTTCGATTCCGAAGATTTCGTAAATGCGATGTTTACGACACCCGAATTCGAGCCCGAAGAGGAAGAGACCATGGTCGGTTTCAAGGAGCCCGAAGCGCCGGCAGCGTCTACGCCGGAAGCCAATGTTCCCGCAGTGGTCGAGCCCGAAGAGACGGGACTTATTTCTCTCGCAGATCTCGAAGAACTGTCCCTCATCTTCAAACAGAAGGCATGGGGCGTCGGAAGCGAAGTCTGGGAGGCTATGGTCAGCGCGACCATCGAAGAAGAGATCGACGATCCGGAGACCTACGACTGGACTCCGTATATGTTTGAAGCATGATCATCGGAGGCAGAGATATGAACGAAGCACTTACACTCGCTGCTTTTGAAGAAGCGGCAGAGCAGGTTAAAAAAGTTACGCTGGAAACGAAGCTGATGTACAGTGAGTACTTCAGTTCCATGACCGGCAACAAGGTATATTTCAAGCCGGAAAACATGCAGTATACCGGCGCATATAAGGTTCGCGGTGCGTATTACAAGATCAGTACATTGACCGATGAAGAGCGTTCGAAGGGCTTGATCACGGCTAGCGCGGGCAATCATGCCCAGGGCGTGGCATACGCAGCGAAAAAATTCGGTTGCAAGGCGGTCATCGTCATGCCGACGACCACACCGCTGATCAAGGTGAACCGCACGAAGAACTACGGCGCAGAGGTCATCCTGTACGGAGACGTATATGATGAGGCCTGTGCGTACGCGATGAAGCTGGCGGAAGAGAACGGCTATGTATTCATCCATCCGTTCAATGATCTGCAGGTGGCGACCGGACAGGGCACCATCGCGATGGAGATCATCATGGAGCTTCCGACGGTCGACGCGATCCTGGTACCGATCGGCGGCGGCGGTCTGTGCACCGGCGTTGCGACCCTCGCTAAAACGCTCAATCCGAAGATCAAGATCATCGGTGTGGAGCCGGCCGGAGCGAACTGTATGCAGGAATCCGTGCGTGAGGGTAAGGTCGTTACATTGCCCACGGTCAATACCATCGCTGACGGTACCGCGGTAAAGACCCCCGGGGACAAACTGTTCCCGTATATCGAAAAATATGTAGACGAGATCATCACGATCGAGGACGAAGAACTCATCGTTTGCTTCCTGGATATGATCGAAAACCATAAGATGGTCGTGGAGAATTCCGGATTGCTTTCCGTTGCAGCGCTGAAGCATATTCCCGCGGAAGGCAAGAAGGTCGTTTCCGTTCTGAGCGGCGGCAACATGGATGTCATCACCATGTCGACCGTAGTCCAGCAGGGCCTCATTCAGCGTAGCCGTATCTTTACGGTATCGGTTCTGCTCCCGGATAAGCCGGGCCAGCTGGTGGGCGTAGCCGATGTGATCGCGCGCCTGCGCGGTAATGTCATCCGCCTGGAACACAACCAGTTTGTATCGATCAACCGCAACAACGCCGTGGAACTGCGTATCACGGTCGAAGCGGACGGACCGGACCACAAAGAGGAGATCCTCAAAGCCCTCGACGAAGGCGGCTACCGCCCGAAAGTCGTACGAGCTATGTTGTAACAGGTTTGCGAGCAAATTTGCCTAAATCCCTTACTTTTATCGCACTTAGGCATAATATAACGCTCGTGGTCAAACCGGAAAAATCAGAAAAATACCTAACTCGAATGCTTCTACTGATTTTAGTCATTTTAATAACGGTCTGACCAACCCTGATTGATCTAAATTGTGACTAAAAAGCCGGCTTTTTCTAAGTTTAGACATAATAACGCTTAACTGTTATTGCCAGAGGGTTCTGAAACTTGACTATACAGTAACTTTTTCACAGCTTAGACATGAATCTGCCTGCGCAGTATTACGAGTTTGAACTGAAACATGCCTAATTTGAATGACTTTCGTTAACTTAGGCATAAATAAGGATCGATTTACCTTGATATTTGGAATTATAACACGGGAAGTGCATATTCCGGGCTTGAGTTTCAATTTGTCAAGAAAAAACACTTGACAAACCATCTCAGGTCATGTATGATAGCAAAGTCGGGAATAAACGAAGGCTCGTTTCCCGACTTTTGTCATGTGTTTTTGGATCGTGTCGGGGTGAGATCATGGATGAGATTTTCAAGCAGACATTGCTGTATGATTTTTACGGTGAGCTCCTGACGGAGCACCAGAAATCCGTATACGAGGATTTCATTTTCCAGGATCTGTCCTTAAGTGAGATCGCCTCGCTGCGGGGGATCTCCCGCCAGGGCGTTTTCGATCTTCTGCACAGGATCAATAAAAGTTTGGAGAATTACGAAGAAAAGCTTCATCTGGTGGAACGTTTTCTGCTTCTTAAGAAGGACGTCACCGCGATCGAAGCCGAACTCACACGATTAAAGGCATCCGATCCCGACGCCGACGTGTCGGAGATGGAACAGATCATCACGCATATGCGTGAGATGATATAGGGAGGTTTCCATGGCATTTGAAGGATTGACATCAAAACTCCAGAGCGTTTTTAAAAACCTCCGGAATAAAGGCCGACTGACCGAAGCCGATGTAAAAGAGGCTCTGAAGGAAGTCAAGATGGCCCTGCTCGAGGCGGACGTTAACTTCCGCGTCGTTAAACAGTTTATGAACGCCGTGACCGAACGTGCCGTCGGTCAGGACGTGCTTACCGGCCTGAACCCGGGCCAGATGGTCATCAAGATCGTTAATGAAGAGATGATCAAACTCATGGGTTCCGAGACTACGGAGATCGCCCTCCGTCCGAGCAATGAAGTCACCGTCATCATGATGATCGGTCTTCAGGGTGCAGGTAAAACGACGACTGCCGCAAAACTTGCCGGCAAGATGAAGCAGAAGGGCCGCAAGCCGCTGCTCGTTGCCTGTGACGTTTATCGCCCGGCTGCCATCGAGCAGTTGCAGACGAACGGCCGCAAGCAGGGCGTGGAAGTTTTCTCCATGGGCACCGACGTACGTCCGGTGAACATCGCGAAGGCTGCCTACGCACATGCAAAAGAAAATGGTTTCAACGTAATGTTCATCGATACCGCAGGTCGTCTGCAGATCGATGAAGATATGATGAATGAGCTCAAGGAGATCAAAAGTTCCCTTACCGTCGACCAGAGCATCCTCGTTGTCGATGCGATGACCGGTCAGGAAGCGGTCAATGTCTCCAAGACTTTCGATGACGAGATCGGCGTAGAGGGCGTGATCCTCACGAAGATGGACGGCGATACCCGTGGCGGTGCCGCATTGTCCGTTCGTGCCGTGACCGGTAAACCGATCCTGTACGTAGGTATGGGTGAGAAACTATCCGATCTGGAACAGTTCTATCCCGACCGTATGGCCAGCCGTATCCTCGGCATGGGCGATGTCCTCACTCTGATCGAAAAGGTTGAGGCGACCGTCAGCGAAGAGCAGGCAAAAGAGCTCGAAAAGAAGATGCGTAGCGCGCAGTTCGACTTCAACGACTATCTCGAGCAGATGAAGTCCATGAAAAAGATGGGCGGCATCATGGAGATCCTGAAGCATCTGCCCGGTAAGATGTCACAGATGCCTGAGATCGACGAGAAGCAGATCGACCGCGTGGAAGCGATCATCCTGTCCATGACAGCGAAAGAGCGCTCCAACCCCGATATCATCAACCCGTCTCGCAAGAATCGCATCGCGAAGGGCGCAGGCGTGGATATTTCCGAAGTCAACAAATTGCTTAAGGGCTTCGAACAGTCCAAAAAGATGATGAAGCAGCTGCCCGGTATGATGGGTGGCAAAAAAGGCCGCTTTAAGTTGCCGTTTTGATCGCATTAACCGCCGTCAGGCGTTAATGATATAGAGTTATTTATTCAGGAGGTGAAAGATAATGGCAGTTAAGATCCGTTTAAAGAGAATGGGACAGAAGAAGTCCCCGTTTTACAGAGTCGTAGTAGCAGATGAGAGAGCACCCAGAGATGGTCGTTTCATCGAAGAGATCGGTTACTACAATCCGAACGTAGATCCGAGCGAGATCAAGTTTAACGCAGAGGCTGCAAAGAAGTGGCTTTCCACAGGCGCACAGCCTACCGAGACCGTAGCTAAGTTGTTGAAGATTGCAGGCATCGAGAAATAATCTTGCTGCCCCCCGCTTTTGGAGGTGTATAGGATGAAGGAACTGATTGAAGTGATCGCTAAATCACTGGTTACTCTTCCTGACGAAGTTGTCGTTACGCAGACAGAGAAAGAAGACACGATCGTGATTGAGCTGAAGGTAGCATCCACAGACATGGGCAAGGTTATCGGTAAGCAAGGCCGCATCGCGAAAGCGATCCGTTGCGTACTCAAAGCTGCTTCTACGTCGGAAGATAAGAAGGTTGTTTTGGAAATCGTTTAGCTTGTAATGAAGATGTTCCACTGTCGGATGTGTCATGCATCCCCGGTGGATGTTTTCATTTAAAGGGCTTCGCTTGCGAATCACTTATAGGGGTTATTATGGAAGATATGCTTCGGGTCGGCGTGATCACGTCGACACACGGGATCCACGGTGAGGTAAAGGTGTTTCCTACGACGGATGATATGAGACGTTTCGACGATCTGAAAACGGCCGTTCTCAAATACCGGACCGGAGAGATGGTGGTCCATATCATCGGAGTCAAATATTTCAAGAATCAGGTCATCGTCAAGATGCAGGAGATCGAAACGGTCGAACAGGCGTCTTTCTATCGCAACGCCGAACTCTATGTGCGTCGGGAGGATGCGGTTCCGCTCGAAGAGGGCGAGTATTACATTGGCGATCTGATCGGCCTGAAGGTCGTGACCGACGAAGATCAGGTCCTCGGAACCCTTTCCGATGTCATGGAGACCGGGGCCAATGATGTCTACATCGTTACGACGTCCGAAAACAAAGAGGTGCTTCTGCCTGCGATCGATGATTGTATCCTGGATATCGATCTGGAGGCAGGCATTTGCCACGTCCATATCCTGAAGGGCTTACTGGACTGACGAGGAGTTTCTATGCATTTTCATGTACTTACTTTATTTCCCGAAATGATCGTTTCGGGCATGAACAACAGCATAATGAAACGTGCCGTGGAGAAAGATCTCATCCGGATCGATGCGATCGATATCCGTGCCTATACCGCAGATAAAAAGCACAATAAGGTCGACGACTATCCGTACGGAGGCGGCGCCGGCATGGTCATGGGGCCCCAACCGGTCTATGACTGTGTGCAGGACGTAAAAAAAGACCTGCCTGCGGATACGCCTGTGGTGTATTTAAACCCGCAGGGACGCGTGTTTAACCAGAGCATCGCGGAAAAACTCGCGGCGCATTCCGATATTGTTTTCTTGTGCGGGCACTACGAGGGCATCGATGAGAGAGCACTCGAATTATGCGTGACCGATCATATCTCCATCGGCGATTACGTGCTGACGGGCGGCGAGCTGCCTGCCATGATCCTGATGGACTGTATTTCCCGTTTGGTCCCGGGCGTTTTGGGCAATGATACCTCGGCCGACGTAGAGAGTTTCCACGACAATCTGCTGGAATATCCGCAGTATACAAGGCCCGAAGAGTTTATGGGGATGCGTGTTCCCGATGTTCTTTTATCCGGGCATCATCTGAACATCGAGACCTGGCGCCGGCAGCAGTCGATCCGCCGGACACTGGAGCGCAGACCCGATCTTTTGGAGCAGGCGAATCTGACTCCGAAAGAGTTAAAATTCCTGAAATCCCTCAGGGAAGAACAGGAAAAAGGTCAAAACGAAGAAAAATCATGATTTTCCTCTTGCAATTTAAGAGAAACCATGCTAAACTTTAGAAGTTAATGTGATGGTCCGCTGGCGTCACCATGGATGGATGCTATGAACGTCTCATATCAATATTCAGGAGGTCGCATATGAACGACATTATCAAGAGCATTGAGCAGGAACAGCTCAAGACAGACATCCCTTCTTTCAACATCGGCGATACGGTTAAGGTTTACGCAAAGATCAAAGAAGGAAACCGCGAAAGAATCCAGATCTTCGAGGGTACCGTAGTTAAGAGACAGAACGGTGGTTTCCGTGAGACATTTACCGTTCGTAAGAACTCCAACGGCGTTGGCGTTGAGAAGACATGGCCGCTTCATTCTCCTCGTGTAGAGAAGATCGAAGTTGTACGTACCGGTAAGGTTCGCCGTGCAAAGCTTCTTTACCTCAGAGATCGCATCGGTAAGAAAGCTAAGGTTAAAGAACTGGTTAAATAATTGAAATGCAGCCATTTCGGCTTTCATTGTTTGACTCGTTGATTACGAGCTTCATGGAGGACAGAGTCAAAAGATTCTGTCCTTATTTTGTAAGAAAAGATCTGCATTTGGGTGGGATATGAAACTTTACGATGATACGAATTCCAGACGGGGACTGCATGTGTTGATCCTGTTGATGCATATCTTTACGGTAGCTGCCTTCGTCCTGTTTTTGGGACATATCTTCGGCAGCCGCTTTTCGATGGTCGGCAGTTCCATGGCGCCGCAGATCGAGGATGAAGAAGTGGTCCTGATCAACCGCGCTGTTTTTATGATCCGGGACCCGGAGCGTTTCGAACCGGTTTTGTTCGAACTGGAAAACGGCAACCGCACGATCAAACGTGTGATCGGTCTGCCCGGAGAGACGGTGAAGATCTTAGATGGCGTGATCTATATCAATGATGCGCCGCTCACCCTGCCGTCCTATATGACTCCGCTGGCATCGACAACGCGTTCAGCGTCCGGAGCGGTGACTCTTCCCGCGGATTCCTATTACGTTCTCGGGGATAATCCGCAGCATTCAGAAGACAGCCGCAACCAGGCCGTGGGTCTGGTCACGAAGAAGCAGATTATCGGAAAACCCTGGAGCGTGATCCTGCCCATCAAGAAGGCCAGGTTCATCCCTTGAATAAAGGAGAACGGTTCCATGAGTGATAATAAACCGAATATCCAGTGGTATCCGGGCCATATGGCAAAAGCCCGGCGCCTCATGCAGGAAGACATGAAGATGATCGATCTGGTCATCGAGATCGTCGATGCACGCGTTGTGCGAAGCAGCCGGAATCCGGAGATCGACAAACTGGCCGGACAGAAATCAAGGCTCCTCCTGCTGAATAAATCCGATCTGTCGGAAGACAGTGAAAATGCGCGCTGGATCCAATATTTTGCAGCGCAGAACATCGGTGTTGTCGCGTTTGACGCGCGGACACGTACACAGATGAAGAAAGTGGTCGCCGCAGCGCAGGAAGCCTGCAAAGAAAAGATCGAGCGGGATAAACGACGCGGTATCTTAAACCGCCCGATCCGCGCCATGGTGGTCGGCATCCCGAATGTCGGTAAATCCACTTTTATCAATTCATTTTCCGGAAAGACCGTTGCAAAGACCGGAAACAAACCCGGCGTGACGAAGGGAAATCAATGGATCCGCATTGACAGCAAGTTGGAGTTGCTCGATACGCCCGGTCTGTTGTGGCCCAAATTCGAGGATCCCGTGGTCGGCATGCATCTGGCGTACATCGGATCCATTAACGATGATATCATCAACAAAGAAGAACTTTGTTTGCATTTTATCGAGGAACTTCTCGTTCGCTTTCCCGATGCGCTTATGAAGCGTTATGACGTGGCATGCGAGGGAAAAAAACCTCATGAGATCATGGAAGAGATAGCAATCAAAAAATCCTGCCTGATCAAAGGCGGAGATCCTGACATGAAGAGAGTTTCCAACATGATTCTGGACGATTATCGTTCCGGGCGACTTGGAAAAATATCGATCGAGGTAGTAGAATGAAAAACAAAAAAAATACAAGCGAACAGAATGGTATCAAAGAACAGGATTTTAAATACCTGGACGAAGAGAACGACGGTGGCATAACTTTTTATGAGGATCGTGCCGACGCGATCAAACATAAACCCATCTACTATGTGGTGATCGGTGCTTTGTATGCGGCGATCCTGCTTTTGGTCGTGGGTTTGATCCTGAAGATCTTTTTCTCCAGTGCTACTGTTGAGGGCGAGTCCATGGATCCCGTGTTGCAAGAAGGAGACGTGGTCATCACCAGTCATTACATTTTCTCATCGCCGAAGAGATACGATATCGTTGTTGTTACGATCGACCGTGCCGAGGATATCAACTATGTGAAGCGTGTGATCGGCATGCCCGGTGAGACGATCCAGATCAAAGACGGCATCGTGTATATCAATGGCGAGAAACTGGAAGATGACACGTATGCATCGACGCCGATCGATGATCCCGGTATTGCCGCAGAACCGATCACGTTGGGGGAAAAAGAATATTTCGTTATGGGTGATAATCGCAGCGTGAGTGCGGACAGCCGTAAAGAAACGGTCGGTGTGATCGCGAGAGGGCAGATACGCGGAAAGGTGATCTTCCGCATCGGACCGTTTAAGCGCTTTGGAGGCATCAAATAAGGAGCCGAATTATGACGATCAAAGAAATCGAAAACATATTAAAGAATACGCATCCGGAACTGCTTCCGGATGCGCTTGCGTTATATAAAGATGATACAAGAAGTGCAGTTGCCGCACTGGTAGTCAAATATCAGAAAGTGCATGACAATTATCTGGCAGAACTGAAGCGCCTGGATCAGATGCTTACGTATGAGAACCGCGAGCGGGAGAAGGGGCGTAAGATCATCTGCGGGATCGACGAAGCGGGACGCGGGCCTTTAGCAGGCCCCGTTGTGGCAGCGGCCGTCGTACTGCCTGAGGGTGCGAAGGTTATGTACGCCAACGATTCCAAGAAATTGACGGCAAAAAAGAGAGAGGAACTCTTTGATGAGATCATGCGTACCGCAGTGAGTGTCGGTGTCGGGATCGCATCACCTGCGCGGATCGATGAGATCAATATCCTGCAGGCGACCTACGAAGCGATGCGGGAGGCAGTCTCAAAACTCAGTGTCGTCCCGGATGTCAGCCTGAACGATGCCGTGACCATTCCCAAACTCGGAATACCTCAGGTCCCCATCATCAAAGGCGATGCCAAAAGCCTGTCGATCGCGTGCGCCAGTATTATCGCAAAGGTTACGAGGGATCGCATGATGGAAGCGTACGACACGTTATATCCGGAGTATGGCTTCGCCGGTCATAAGGGGTACGGCAGCGCGGACCACTATGCGGCACTGAAAAAATACGGAGCCTGTCCGATCCATCGACGCAGTTTCCGTCTGTTTGAGGAGGAGTGACCTTATTGGAGAATAAGCGAAAGACCGGGGGCCGTTATGAACAGATCGCGGCGGAATACCTCAGGCAAAACGGTTTCAGGATCATCGAGCAGAACTTCTTTGCGAGAATCGGTGAGATCGATATCGTGGCGCGCGAGAAGAACTATTTGTGCTTTGTTGAGGTCAAATATCGTACAGGATATAAGTACGGTTACGCCGCTGAGGCGGTCAACTATGCGAAACAGCAGACGATCTGCCGTGTAGCAAGACTCTATATGAAAGCCCGAAGAGTTCCGCCGGCGACGCCGGTGCGGTTTGACGTAGTGAGTATACAAGGGGAGGACATCCGGCTGTTCCGGAATGCATTTTCCGTTCGATAATCGGCATTTTCGCGAAAGAATTAGCCGGGAGCAGGTTCGTTCTGCTCCCGGCTTTCACTATTTGTGAAATGATCTTATTATGTTTCGCTTTCGGCCTCGACCTCGGCGGTTTCTTCTTTTTGAGGTTCTTCGGCTTTCGGCTCTTCGAAGAGATCCTTCGGCTGCTCGTCGTTGTATTTGTTGACGATGGCCTGGATACGTGTGGTAGGATCCATGATCTCGCTGATCGATACATCGTGATTCAGGTAATCGATGATCGTAGCGAGGAATTTGCTCATGTTCGCCTCGAGATACCAAGGTTTATTCAGAAGCTCATCCGGACGGTAGTTCAGGTTCGTTGTAATCACGTAATCAAAGATGCCTTCCTGATAGAACTGATCGAAAGCATCGTAACCGTTGGTGA
This sequence comes from Lachnospiraceae bacterium, assembly GCA_017550425.1. Lineage (GTDB taxonomy): Bacteria > Bacillota > Clostridia > Lachnospirales > Lachnospiraceae > UBA1201. The sequence goes on from JAFZPG010000100.1 coordinate 18,143, forward strand.
AGAGTCCGAAGGTGCAGCAGATGATGACACGAGACGCACCGCGTTCTTTTAATTCACGGGCGGTATCCAGCATGCTTTCGCCGGAGGAGATGATGTCATCCACAACGATCACGGTCTTACCGGCAACGTTCTGACCCAGAAACTCATGAGCAACGATCGGGTTGCGACCGCCGACGATCTTGGAAAAATCACGGCGTTTATAGAACATACCCATGTCGACGCCTAAGTTGGCGGCGAAATAGATGGAACGGTCCATGGCGCCTTCGTCCGGGCTGACGATACAAAGGTGGTCCTTATCGATCTTCAGGTTCTTTTCTTTAGCAAGTAAAGCTTTGATGAACTGATAGGGCGGTGTGAAGTTATCAAAACCATGGAGCGGGATCGCGTTCTGTACACGCGGATCGTGCGCATCAAAAGTGATGATATTGTTTACGCCCATATTGACCAGCTCTTCCAGGGCAAATGCGCAGTCTAAAGACTCACGGCGGCTACGCTTATGCTGGCGGCTCTCATACAAAAAGGGCATGATGACCGTGACACGTTTTGCCGCGCCGATGCAGGTGGCGATCATGCGCTTCATATCCTGAAAATGATCGTCCGGGGACATGTGGTTCAGATGACCGCAGACGGAATAGGTCAGGCTGTAATTGGTAATGTCGCAGAGGATATACACATCCGAACCACGGGCGGATTCGTACAGGACGCCCTTCGACTCACCGGTTCCGAAACGGATGCATTTGGAGTTCATCAGGTAGCCTTCCTCGCGGTAGTCTACGAAATTCAAAGCATCGTGGGATGAGGCGATCGCGTTCATCTGGTCCTCCAGACGGAAATCACGGATGTAGGAGTCCACTTCCTGCGCCAGCGTTTTACAACTTTCAAGCGCGAGGATCTTCAGCGGACCGACAGGAAGATTGAATGCAAAATCACGGTTTGTATCAGCCATCGTAAGTGATCCTTTCCTGCTGTTGATTCACGAAATGGTACATATCTCGTGGAACTTAATTATACGCCCGAATCGATACAGCGTCAAGGGTAAAACGCTTTAAACCCTTTACAAAACGTCGTTTTATTGGTATTATTGATACTGGTTCCCCGATAACTATTTTGACTCTAACTTTTAAAGGATTTCCGGCATGGCAGAGAAGCAGATCGAGCATTTGATCTTGAAGATCGAGAAAAACAGCATAGCCGCCCGCCTGGGCATTCAGCCCGGGGATTCGCTGATCAGCGTGAACGGCGAGAGCGTGGAAGATGTGTTCGATTACCGCTATCGCGTCATGGCGACTGCACTGTCTCTTGAGATACGCAAAAAAGACGGGACCGAGGTTTCTTATGAGGTGAAGAAAGGAGAGTTCGACGATCTTGGCATCGTGTTCGAGAACAGC
>JAFZPG010000101.1 GCA_017550425.1 Lachnospiraceae bacterium
CCCGTAAGGATGCATATTGTGAATGGGTGAATTCCGGCCAGCCGGGCGCAAAGACGGCGACCCTGTCGGTAAAAACGACTGCAGGATTAAATGACTGGCAGTTCCGTTGTATCGTGACCATCGCGAACGGTAAGACGGCGACCTCGTATCCGTACTTCCTGACGGTGGTACCGAAGATCACGAAACAGCCTGTGAATGTAAAGACGCCGGCGGGAACGACCGCGAAGTTTACCATCGAGGCCAATGGCAAGGCAACACTTAAGTACCAGTGGCAGTCGAGAAAGAATGCCTCGAGTGACTGGTCGAATTCCGGACAGTCGGGCGCGAAGACGCCGACCCTGTCGGTATCGACGACCGCAGGCCTGAACGGCTGGCAGTTCCGTTGCGTTGTAACGGATGGCAACGGAAATACGAAGTCTTCCAATGCGGCGACCTTATCGATCGTTCCGAAGATCACGACGCAGCCGAAGAGTGTATATGCGGCTCCGAACACGAAGGCGATATTTACCGTGGCGGCGACTGGTACGGGAAAACTGACCTATCAGTGGCAGTCGCGTAAGAACTCCTCGAGTGAGTGGACGAACTCCGGTCAGCCGGGGGCGAAGACGCCGACCCTCACAGTATTGGCGACCGCCGGCCTGCATTGCTGGCAGTTCCGCTGTGTGGTTACGGACGCCAACGGACAGAGCTGGGGCTCGAGCGCGGCAACGCTGTTTACCCGTCTGGGTATCCTCAGACAGCCGGTCAATGCAGTCGCAGTTAAGGGAACTACGGCGAAATTCACCGTAGCGGCCTATGGTAAGGCGACGCTCAAGTACCAGTGGCAGTCGAGAAAGAATTCCTCGAGTGAATGGTCGAATTCCGGACAGCCGGGTGCGAAGACAGCAGTCCTGTCGGCAACGACGACCGCCGGCTTAAACGGCTGGCAGTTCCGCTGCATCATAACGGATGGCGACGGAAAACAATTGGCATCAAAAGAAGCAACATTGACCGTGAACTAAACGGTAAAAATATCAGGAAAGGCAGGTGGCTCGGCATGGATCGAAAAACAAGGGTCGTGGTTGCAGACGATCAGAATATCTCCCGCGCATTTTTTGAGATGTATGTCCGGGCCGCTGTCGGCTATGAGCTCGTCGCCGGACTTCGGACGGCGCGTGAGGCGGTCGATTTTCTGGAGACCCGCGAGGCGGATCTTCTGATCCTGGATATCGTCATGGAGGATGGGATCGACGGACTGACGGCTGCGAGGATGATCAAAGAGAAACATCCGCAGGTGAAGATCATTCTCACGACGTCTACGGCGGAGACCGACTGGGAGGATAAAGCCAGGTCGATCGGCGTCGAAAGCTTTTGGTATAAGGAGTACGACGAGCGGGGCATCCGGGAGATCATGGACCGCACCATGCAGGGGGAGTCGGTCTACCCCGGCGATCCGCCGAAAACGGATCATGGATCGGGCGTGTGGGACGACCTGAGCGCCCCGGAACGGGATGTTTTGCAGGATCTGGTCGGCGGTTTGACAAATAGTGAGATCGCTGAGCATTTACAAATGCCCGAAAATATGGTAAAAATACATTTGAAGAGTATTTTGGAAAAGACCGGTTACACAGATCGTTTGGATCTGATCATGAATGTGGGAAATCCCCAAAACATCAGAAGGAAGGAAGAAAATAATGAAGACAAATAAGAAGGGTTTACGGGAAGTGATCGTTCGTATTCTGGCCGGATGTCTGATCGCGGCGTTTTTTGTGATCTCTGCATCAGGAACGAAGACGGCTTATGCCGCAGATTATGACAGTTTGCAAAACGGGGACCTCGTAGAATTCGGATCGTATCCGCAGAAACTCGTTACGGATACCGATTTGATCTCGAATCTCAACAGCGTGTTTAAAAACTGGCGCTCCTATCCTTACTATAGTAAGAATACGGCGAGCGATGCGAAGAAGCATCCTTCGGCGAAGGATACTTCCATGATGATGTATTCGGATTTTTCATATGGGGGCAAAAAATACCGCGCTGTGTCGATCTCGAAGTACAGACCGTACGATACAACGGATCCGGCAGATGGAGAGGGAATGGGCACCTATGGAAACCAGGCATCTCAGGGATACACGAAGGGCACCTATTATTTTGAGTATCAGCCGATCCGCTGGATTGTCGTGAATAAGGCGCAGGGACTCCTGGTCACTGAGAAGATCCTGGATTCCCAACCGTTTAATGCGTATTATTATTCGGCGGAAGCCGCATTTAACGAGACCCAGGCCAGATCTCATATCTACAATGACACCAGCGCTTCGGATTATTACTATTCGACGGTCCGTTATTGGCTGAATGGTGTAGATACTTACTACTCCAATTATGCTAATTTCAGTTTTATAGGTACTGCATTTTACACGGACGCTCAGAAGGATGCAGTGTATACGACGAGTTTCGACGTCGTAGGGTATGATAACAAGACCAGGATCGCAGAGGACAGAGTTTTCCTTTTGGATAAAGCCACGGTGAATAACGTGATATCCTCCACGGGAAATGATTTCTATCCTACGGAAACGACGGATTATGCCAGAGCTCAGGGTGTAGCGAAAACGAATATAACGTGGCGCCTGAGGGATAGATACGGGATGAGTAGCACGTATTTCGTCAAGGATGGACAAGTGGACGAGAGCGTAGCGGGTGATACGAACGGCTATATCACAACGACATTTGTCGGCATCCGCCCCGCGATCCGTACGAATCTGAATAGCGATTTGGTTACGAAGGCTTTTCAGATCCGCGTAAATGCGTCGGATTCGGGCGCGCCGGTCATCTCCTGGGCTTTGCAGGGCGCATCGGCAAATTACAGGGTCTATCGTTGCTCAGCAAAAGCTGACAAAAATAACGAAAGCAGTTGGACTTTCCTGACAGGACTGGGCCCCGGCGTGTCGAGTTACACGGATACGACGGCACAGATCGGTTACGGATATTTCTATCGTGTCGTGCTAATCAGGAATAATCAGGCGACTCTTTCCAACAATGTCGGATTTGATTACCGGGTCCCGGCACCGACCTTGACGAATTGTGCGCCCGACGCGGAGACCGGCTTCCTTCGTGTAAGCTGGAATAGATCCGCCGGTGCCTATAAGTATTATGTCGAGAGACGAATAGCTAACGGAGGCACCTGGTCACGTGTATTCACCTGTTCGGATGATCAGAGCGCAGAATATGAGTATCTGGATCGGAGTACCCTCGCCGGAAACGAGTATGAATACAGAGTTCAGGCTACTTCCGGTACCTATACGGAATATGACTCGGAATGGTCGAATGTGAAGAAGGCAAAATGCGTTCCCGGACGCCCGACCGGCATGACGTTTTCGGACAATTCGGACGGAATGCCGAGGGTATCCTGGACCCCGGCGTCGGTGAACCTCTGCGTCGGCTATCGCGTAAGGTATGCTGCGGTCGGTTCTTCTACCTGGACAGAACTGTTCACGACTTCGACGACAGCTGTTCTGACCGAAGCGGTACCCGGAACCGTGTATAATATCCGTGTGGCAGCTTGCATGTCCAGAACGGATAAATCCTACGATTCGGCAGAGATAGCCGGCAAGAAACGCTGTGTGTATGCCCCCGGGTTTACAAAGACCCCGCAGGATACGGTCACATTTGTCGGACAGTCCGATTTCACCATTACAGTAGAATCTACGGGCGAGGGACTCAAATATGAGTGGTATGTACTCCGCCTGTCGAACCGCGAGGCCGGCTATGTGCTGGAGCATACCTGTACCGACGGAAAGTGGTCATTCACCCCGACGGCGGCAGATGATGGAATGAAATTCTACGTGGTCGCAACGGATAAATTTGGAAGATATGCAACTCCGCAGCCGGCGATGCTCATGGTTTTGTCGCAGCCGACCGCTGTCAGGGTCAATGTCGGAGATGAGGCTCCGTTCAAGGTAACGACGAAGTATCCCTCCTACATCGCTTCCTATCAGTGGCAGTCCCGTAAGGACGCCAACAGTGCGTGGTCGAATTCGGGCCAGCCGGGAGCGAAGACAGCAACACTGAAAGTTGCGACGACTGCGGGCCTGCATGGATGGCAGTTCCGTTGTGTCGTAAAAGATAAAAACGGTAATACGGCGGTTTCGAAGCCCGCGACCCTGAAGGTGGCTCCGAAGTTCACGAAGCAGCCGAAGAGCGTTTACGCGGCACCAGGCACAAAGGCTCAGTTCACGGTGGCGGCGACCGGTAAGGCTCCGCTTACCTACCAGTGGCAGTCGAGAAAGAATTCCTCCTGCGAGTGGACGAACTCCGGTCAGCAGGGAGCGAAGACAGCGACTCTGACGGTGAATGCGACCGCCGGTTTGAATGGCTGGCAGTTCCGTTGCGTGGTTACGGACGGCAACGGTCAGAGTTGGGGTTCCGGCGTGGCTACACTGTTTACCAAACTCGGGATCCTCAAACAGCCGGCAAACACGACCGCTTCGGCGGGAACTACGGCGAAATTTACCGTAGAGGCATACGGCAAGGCGACACTGAAGTATCAGTGGCAGTCTCGTAAGGACGCCAACAGTGCGTGGTCGAATTCCGGGCAGAGCGGAGCGAAGACGGCGACCCTTTCGGTCAATACGACAAAGGGCCTGAATGGCTGGCAGTTCCGGTGCATCGTAACGGATGGAAGCGGGAATAGCCTGCCGTCGAAGGAAGCAACATTGACCGTAAAATAAGATTTTAAGTTATTTGAGAAAGAGGAAGAATTATGAAGAAAGCGCTGCTCGCTTTGTTGACATTCGTTCTGTGCATGATTCCGGCGATCGGAGGGCAGATAGTTTTTGCAGGAGGTTCGGGAACTTCTGAAACGCAGGATTTTCAGTTGTTCCGCGGGGCGTCCGAAACGGGAAAACCGGCCCTGACCTGGACGAAAGTGGAGGGGGCGACTTCTTACGCGGTCTATCGGGCTCTGGACGGCTATAGTCCGACGAACCCGAGCGCTTGGAATACCTATCCGATCGCAACTCTGGGCTCGGAGACGACGACCTTTACCGATACGAATGCGCCTGAGGAGCATTCCTATTACTATCGGATCGTGGCTTATGTCTCCGGCGGCCATATCGAGTCGAATTATATACAGAACTACAGCAAACTGGCTACACCGAGCATCTATAAGATCGGTCAGATACTGACTACGGGGGCTCCCAGGATCACATGGAAACCCGTGGAAAATGCGCTCCGGTTCACGGTCTATCGGAAACTCAACGATGAGGATGCCGAGTGGAGCCTGGTGGCTACCGTCAGCAGCGACACGGTAACTTATGAGGACGATGCTGCGATCTGCGGCAAAACCTATTGTTATCAGGTTCAGGCTATGTCCGGAAAGAGTACATATTATGATTCGGTCTACTCCAAAACACAGACCGCCAGATGTATCCTGCCCAAGCCGACGGGAGTAAAGGTCGAAATGGACGCGGCCGGAATACCGACGGTCTCCTGGGATCCGGTGAAATGGGCCTACGGGTATCGCCTGAAATATAAGGCGACTGACGCAACGGAGTGGAAAGAGTTGTTCGTGACTGCGACGACCGTGGCAGCCGATGACTCCGGACGAGGGAAGCTTACATTGACCGAGATCACGTTCGGAAAGACATATGAGTATCAACTGCAGGCGGTTTGGTCATTAAGCAGCAGTATATCGTATAATTCCGGCTGGGTCAGCGGAAACGTTGAGTGCAACGGAGCGCTGAAGATCGCAAAGCAGCCGGCTAATGCGAGAGTGACGGTCGGCGATGTTGCGAAGTTTCAGGTCGAATTAAAAGAAACGGGCACCTTTACCTATCAGTGGCAGTCGCGTAAGAACGCTTCGAGCGCCTGGACGAATTCCGGTCAGTCGGGAGCGAAGACGGCGACGCTTAAGGTGGCGACGACCGCCGGCCTGCATGGCTGGCAGTTCCGTTGCGTGGTAACGGACGGGAATAAGAAGACGGCACTCTCTACGGTAGCCATTCTGACGATCGTGCCGAAGATCACCGTGCAGCCGAAGGATCAGAGCGTTCAGGTTGGAAAAACCGCTACATTTACCGTGGATGCGACGGGAACGGGAACGCTCCGCTATCAGTGGCAGTCCCGCAAGGACGCAAACAGTGCGTGGGCGAATTCGGGCCAGACCGGCGCGAAGACGAAGACGTTGTCGGTCACAGCGACCGCCGGTCTCCATGGCTGGCAGTTCCGCTGCGTCGTAACGGATGGCAACGGAAAGAGCTGGGGCTCGGGTGTTGCCACGCTGAAGGTTTCTCCGAAGTTCACGACACAGCCGAAGAGCCAGACGGTTGCGGTAGGCAATTCCGCGACATTTACCGCGGAGGCGATCGGAAAGGCGCCGCTCAGCTATCAGTGGCAGTCCCGTAAGGACGCAAACAGTGCGTGGGCGAATTCCGGCCAGACCGGCTCTAAGACGCAGAAACTGTCCGTAACTGCAACGGCCGGCTTAAACGGTTGGCAGTTCCGTTGCGTCGTAACCGATGCGAACGGGAAGAGCTGGGGCTCGGGTATTGCGACATTGAGCGTGGCCCCGAAGATCACCACGCAGCCGGAAGACATCGCAGTCGTGGCGGGCACGAAAGTGATGTTCAAGATCGCCGCTACGGGAAAAGCAACATTGACCTATCAGTGGCAGTCCCGTAAGGATGCGAACAGCGCGTGGGCGAATTCCGGCCAGACCGGAGCGAAGACGGATGCATTGACCGTTACGGCGACCGCCGGCTTAGACGGCTGGCAGTTCCGCTGCCTGGTGAAAGACGGCAACGGTCAGACCGCGGTCTCCAGGACCGTGACCCTGACAGTAGAGACTCTGCCGATCAATGCGGTGGATATCACTCTGTACGCTTTGTCGCCGTCGTATGCGGATGTGCTTACCATTCCGGCAGGAAAGGCGCAGACATTCCAGTTGAAGGCGAACAGCGCCGACGCGAGATATGCTGTCACGAGCGGATCCTGCTGTACGGTGGATTCGACCGGACTGGTCAGCGTCAGGTATGTCTCGACAACGGTCTATAATATCACCACGGGAACCTCGACGGTCGAAAATCGGCCGCAGTTCGGAGACGGCACGATCACCTGCACGATCGGAAACGTATCTTACACCATAAACGTGCATGTGGTGGACTACTCCGTGGTCTATGCGGACGAACTCATCTCCGCATACTTAAAGGACAATATCAACAGCAGCATGACCGATCTGGAGAAGATGCAGGCCATTGCGCGCTATCCGGCAACGTTCGACTATGATGCCCACTATTCCGGGTACATTTCCATGTTGATCTACGGCGGTGGTGATTGCTGGGCCAGCACGGCACTGATCATCCGCGAGTGCGAGCTGTTGGGTATCGATGCGTGGTCGAGAAACGGCAACCGAGACTCCGGAGCCGGCAGCGGCCATCGCAATGCCATGGCATACTATAACGGAAAATATTACGAGTTGGAGGCCGGCTACTCCGGTACCGCGCCCCGTTCGTACCACGTTAAGGAGAGAAACAGTCTGTTCTCATACAGGCAGCGCTCCGACGGGACGCTTTCGGTCTATCAATATGACGGCAAAGAATGCCCCGCGAAGCTGGTCATCCCCGACACGATCGGAGGAAAGACCGTTACCGTGATCGAGGCATCCGCATTTTCCGGTTTGTCGTGTACCGAGGCCGTGATCCCTGCGAATTGCGTGGAGATCGGCAACTATGCGTTCAGCGGTTGTTCCGAACTTACGAAGATCACGATCCCTACGACCGTAAAGACCCTCGGAAACGGCGTGTTCGCGAAGGCGACCGACCTTCAGATCACGATTGCATCGGGCAATCCTTACCTGACCGCAGTTAACAACTCGATCTATTCGAAGGATAAGACGATCCTGTATGCAGCACCGTCGATCGGCGGTGAACTGACGCTGCCGAGCACGGTGACCACGGTCCAACCGTATGCGTTCTATTACAACACGAACGTTACGGCGATCGTCGTTCCGGCCGGTGTTACATCAATCGGCGAGGGAGCATTCGGCAACTGCTCGAATCTGAAGACGCTGACATTTTCCGGAAACAAACTGACCAAACTGGAACCGTTTGTATTTGCTTACTCGGGGATCACGAGCGTGACGCTGCCGTCCTCGATCCAAACGCTGGATGCCTATGCTTTCTGGTATTCCTCTCTGACGAGTGTCACGTTTACTTCGACACAGGCACCCACGTGGACCGATGAAAGCTTTGATACGACCCGTTACAAAACGATCAGTTTCTTCGTACCGAAGAACTCCACGGGTTACGATACCGGAGTTTGGACGAACCTGGATGTCGCGACCGTGACAACGTAAACGTTACAACATAGTATAATAATTCTCTTTTGACGGGATCCGAGCTGGTCCCGTCATTTTATGTTTTTGATCGAGAATCTTGCATTCGCACCGCTTAAACGATATAATGAAAGCAGTGTCACCGAAGGGATGCCGCCTTCGGCGAAAGAAGGAATCAGGAAGGTCGCAAATGAAAAAACTCGGAAAGAAAAAACGTATATGGATCGTGTCTGCGGCTGCCGTGGTTTTGGTCGCGGTTGCTTTTTTTGCGTACGTATTTTTGCGGGGAGGCGGAGAGGAGATCTTGTCCGAGATCAACATCGATGAAGAACATTTTCCGGATCAAAGGTTCCGCGCTTATGTTTTGATCACTTATGATAAGGATGAAGACGGCGTGCTGAGCGGGGACGAACGGCGGAAGGTGAAAGAGTGTCAGGTCTTTGGTATGGGTATCAAAGATCTGCGAGGGATCGAATACTTTCCGAAACTGAGGGTTTTGGACTGCTCGGGAAATGAACCTTTAAATCTGGATGTGAGCAAAAACATCGAACTTCGAGAACTGGATTGTTCATACGCCGAGATTGCATTTTTGGACGTAAGTCATAATCCGAAACTGCAGGTCTTGAACTGCGAATGTAATGAATTATCCGAATTGGATGTGACTCATAATCCGAAACTCCTGGAATTGAATTGTGGGTTCAATGGCCTGAAGACTTTGAACCTGAACCCCAATAGGGGACTGGTCACTCTTAACTGTTGCAGAAATGATCTGACGAGCCTCGATGTCAGAGGATATACACGGTTATCGTTTCTCAATTGTTTTGGAACTCAACTGACGGATCTGAACTTAGACGGGTGTTCGAAATTGGAAGAACTCGATTGTCGGTTAAACGGGCTGACGAGTTTGGATGTGACCGGGTGTACAAAACTGGTTTCACTAAGTTGTTCGAATAATAAACTGACGAGTTTGGATGTGACCGGGTGTACAAAATTGGTTTCACTAAGTTGTTCGAATAATAACCTGAGAAGTTTGAGTGTGGCCGGATGCTCGGAACTGCTCGAACTTGATTGTGACTCTAACGAGTTAACAGATCTGAATTTTAACGGGTTAGATAAACTGGTTTCGCTCAACTGTGAATCCAACTGGTTAACGAGTTTGGATCTGAGTATGTGTAGGCGCTTGGCGCAGTTGTACTATGATGAGGAGCGAGTGACGGAGCAGAACATTCGTAGATACGTGCGCTCAAAGAAGTGAACGAATCGAAGATCTTTCAAAGGAGACCGACTATGAAAAAAGGAATTATCAGGATCGGGATGACGCTCCTTCTGGCGTCCGGGCCGATCGGGTGCAGCGGCAGGGCGGCGGCTTTGGCAGCGGATATCCCCATAACATCCGAATATTTTCCGGACGATGCGTTTCGGGAGCATCTTCGCAACGCATTTGATTTAAATAAAGATCTGACTCTGGAAGAGGACGAGATCCTTGCGATCAAAGATATCGATCTTTCATACAGCGAGATCGAGAGCCTCAAGGGAATCGAACTCTTCCCGAACCTGGAGAAACTGAGTATTACCAACTGTGAGATCCTGAGTCTGGATGTGAGTGAATGCAAGGCGCTTAGGGTTATCAACTGTCCGGATAATAATCTGAGGGAATTGATCGTGAACGGGTGCGACGATCTGGAAGAGTTGGATTGCGAGTATAATTCACTGGGAAGTCTGGATGTAAGTGAGTGTAGAAACCTCAGGAGGCTCTTCTGCGATTCCGCTGAATTGAATGAACTCAATGTAAAAGGGTGTTTCAGGCTGGAGTACTTGGACTGTTCCTATAATAATCTGCGTTGTCTGGATGTGAGCGGATGTGATGCATTGAAATGGCTCATGTGTAAGACGAATGACCTGGAGAGCCTGGATATAAGCGTAAGTCTTATGCTGGAGGAACTCGAATGTCAATACAATTCTTTGACGGAACTGAGCGTGAGATATAACACAAGGTTACGGCACCTGATTTGTTATAGTAATCAATTGAAAAGCTTGGACACAGGCTACGCATCAGCCCTGCGGGAACTGGATTGTGCATACAATCAGATAACGCATCTGGATCTTCGCTGCAGTTGTCTTCTGGATGAATTACGTTGTAGCGAAAATCCGCTGACAGATCTGGATCTAAGCTGGAATACGGCTTTGACAGAGCTCATTTGCGAACATGCAGGCTTGCAGCATCTGGATGTGCGCCAAAATACGAAGCTTTCGATCCTACACTGTAGTAGTAATAACTTATCGGAATTGAAACTGGGCGAAAACAGTGAACTTTCGCGATTGTGGTGCGAAGATAATCGACTGCAGCACTTGAATCTGAGTCACACTCCTAAGTTGGAAGATTTGGTTTGTTGGAATAATGAATTGAAGGAACTGGATGTGTCGAACCTCCTTTTTGGGGGATGCGTGTATATTGATAAAAATGTTATCGTTACCGGGGCCGACGATAATGATATTTTCATAGACTATAGATCAAAACAAGAAGAGGAGATGTATCCTAATTATATCGAGGATATGGAATAGGGGATTACGAATGATGTTAAATGACAGACAGATCCTGGAGATGTTTGAGCGGTCCGATGAGCGAGCTCTGATGGAAACGACCGCGAAATATGAAACGTTTTGCCGAACGGTGGCTTTTACGATACTGGGGGAAGAAACCGCCGCCAAAGAATGCTTTCGGGATGCTTTGCGTAAGAGTTGGAAGTCCTGCCCTCCGATGGAAACGAAGAGTTTAAAGACGTATATGGGAAGGCTGACACGTGATATTGCTTTTCGGTATCCGGAAGAAGATCCGAGAGTTGCAAACGCTGCAGAGATCGAAAGGATCGTTAATGAACTCGATGACTGCGTGGGCCCCGAATATGTCGGGGCGGACATACGAGATGAGAATGACGGGGTCGTTGAAACGCTCAACGCATTTCTGGCTTCCCTATCTGCTTCGAAACGCCGTCTCTTTACGTTGAGATACTGGTATGGAATGCCGGCCCGGACGATCGCCGATCGATGCGATCTTTCTTCAGAGGAGGTTCAAACCGAACTGTCCGCTCTTCGGGGCGGACTTAACGAAGCGTTCCGGGAGGCACGTACGCTATGGCCCGTTGACGGTAAAATGTTTATGTTAAAACGGATCGGAGAGATCGACGATGCCTTTATTTCGGAGGCGGAGTCGAGCGCTTTAAAGGCAGCCGGTGCGTTGCAAAAGAATGAGAGCCGGACATCGGATGATTTTGAAGATGAGGAGACGAACGGCAGAAGGAGACCGTTTCCGTGGAAAAACAAACAGGTCGCGGGGATCGCTGCAGGAGTTTTGGCGGTTGTCGGACTCATATTTGCAGTCGTGTGGTACATGAACCGCGAGATCCCGATCGATAAAAAACATTTTCCGGATAAAACGTTCCGGGCATATGTTGCAAACAGGATCGATCTGGACGGAAATGGGAAACTCAGCAAAGATGAACGAAGTGGAGTTTTCAGGATCGATATCACACAAGAGTTGCCACAATGGGAATTCCATTTATCAGGCTTAACGTACGTACACTATGAACCGATCCAAATCGATAGTTTGAAAGGTGTCGGATATTTTCCGAATTTGGAATCCCTGACGTGCACGGGGGTTGGGCTGAAAAGCCTGGATGTAAGCGCAAATAGGGCGTTGGAGTATTTGAACTGCTCCAATAACCTCCTGACCGAACTGGATGTCCGTTCAAATAAAGCACTTGAGGAACTTGACTGTAGTCAGAACCGGTTGCAGGAATTGAAGTTTCGCTCCAATGAAGTCCTTGAAACGCTCAGCTGCTACAATAATCAGTTGACCGATCTGAAGGTGGCTTCGAATAAGGCGTTGAAAACGCTCTACTGCTTCAACAACTCGCTTTTGGAACTGGATCTGAGTGGGAATACCATGTTGGAGACCATCAGTTGCACGGGGAATCAGTTGCAGAAGCTGGATTTCAGCAAGAATAGCGTTTTGAAGTGGGCAGACTGCTCCGATAACGCTTTGAATGCTCTGAATGTGAAGGAGAACCCGATGCTGAAGGTTTTGGGCTGCAATAACAATCAGCTGCAAAACCTGGATCTGTCCGGCTGCCCGAAACTGACTGCGCTCAGTTGCGAAAGAAATCCTCTGACGAGTTTGGATCTGCTCCGGTGTAAGTCTCTGGCACATCTGTATGTGGATGATGATCCTATGATGACCATTCAACTGAATGAAAATGTGATATCGGATTTGGTCGAGGAATGAGAATACCATTTGCCAAATCGTGCATCCTGTGATACAATAAACGGGTATCGGATCGTTCCCGGAATGAGTCCGAAAGACAGTGAAAAAACCAAATAATGTATTGAAGGAGAGAAGAATGAGTAAGGACGCAAAGATCACGATTCATCCGCTGTATCAGATCGGTGAGATCAGTAACCGACTGTTCAGCACGTTTCTGGAGCCGATCGGCTCCATGGTCAATGGTACGATGTACAACCCGAAGCATCCCACCGCGGATGAGGAGGGCTTTCGTACGGATATCATCGATGCCCTGAAGGTGACAGGCATGCCCGCCTGCCGTCTGCCCGGCGGAAACTTCGTATCGGGTTGGGACTGGAAGAACTCCATTGGCCCGAAGGATCAGAGAAAGATCGCGCTGGACCCTGCGTGGTACCAGTATTACACCAACCAGGTAGGTCACGATGAGTACCTGCACTGGGCGGAGAAAGTCGGCACCGAGCCGCTGTACACGGTGAACCTCGGCACCGGCGACATGCGCGACGCCATGGCCATCGTGGAGTATACCAACCACGAGGGCACCAGCTGGTGGGCAGAGCAGCGTAAGAAGAACGGCCACGAGAAGCCTTACGGCGTTAAGATGTGGTATCTGGGCAATGAAATGGACGGCCCGTGGCAGCTCGGCTCCTGGGAGAAAGACCCCCGCGGCTACGGTATCCGTACGAACGAAATCTCGAAATTGGTAAAATGGATCGACCCGAGCATAGAAACTGCCGTATGCGGCTCCTCAGCGCCATTTATGGCACATTTCCCGCAGTGGGACGAGGATGTTCTGACCGAGTGCTACGAATCCGTGGATTATCTGTCCGTGCACCACTACCATGTGGCGCTTCCGGGCGACCTGAAGGCCCTGCTCGGCGGCTCGCTGTACTACGAGGATTTCATCAACACCGAGGTTGCGATGTGCGACCTGGTGGCTGCAAAGATGCGCAGCCCGCATAAGGTGATGATCTCCTTCGACGAGTACGGCTCCATGATCCGTCCTGCCGGCGAGCTGCATCCCGGCTACGGCCCGCACAATATGTACCGCGCACACTATCGTTTCGATCCGAACCGCAAGTACATCATGCACGACCCGGATAACATGCGCGATTTCAAGTTCCCGGGCGGCGACATGGTCCGCGCCCTGTCCATGGCGACGGTTCAGCTGGCGTTGCTGCGTCACGCGGACCGCGTAAAGATCGGTTGTATGACCGGCGGCCTCGGCGCTCTGTGCGCATCCAACCACGACCATGTTTGGAAGTCCGCATCCTACTATCCGTTCAAGCAGTTCATCGATTACGCAAAGGGCGTTGCACTCAACACGGCGGTCGAGAGTGAAACCTTCGACATCCCCGGCTACGTCATCGACGATACTTCCGAATACCCGACGAAGGAAGGCGTTCCTTACATCGACGCCGCTTCCGCATGGGATCAGGAAGCCGGCCGCGTGGCCATCTTCGTGGTTAATAAGAGCGAGACCGACGAGTATCCTCTGACCATCGATGCAAGCGGTTTCGAGGGCTACACCTTCAAGGAGCACCTGGAGATGTTCTCCGAGGATCCCGATGCGCAGAACTCCTTCGAGAACCCGGATGTGATCGTTCCCAAGCCGGCAGCCGGCGTGACATTTGCCGATGGCAAGATCAAGACACACGTGAAGCCGCTGTCCTGGAATTTGATCGTTTTGGAGAAATAAACGGAAAAAATAATAATATCGGACGCAAAATCAGACGTAAAAATTTACGGTTGATTTTGCGTCCGATTTCTGCTATAATCTCCTCATAAAAGACAGGGGAGGAGTCATGGGATGAGAGAAACGCGGTATTTGGAATACAAGGAAAAGATAACGAATACGTTTTTGAAGACGGTAAGCGCGTTTGCGAATTACGGGTCCGGAGAGATCCTGTTCGGCATTGCAGACGACGGAACATCGGTCGGGATCGCTGATCCAAAACGAGCCTGCCTGGATATTGAAAACCGGATCAATGACAGCATTGACCCGGTGCCGGAATACACATTGAGTGTAAATGAAAGGACTTCGGTCATTACACTTAAGGTCCGGGAGGGACTTCATAAGCCGTATCTTTATAAGGCGAAAGCGTACAGGCGGAGCGACACCGCTACGGTGGAAGTGGATCGGGTGGAACTGAAGCGGCTGATCCTGGAGGGCCAGAATTCGTCCTATGATGAACTGCCTGCCACAGGGCAGAATCTGACATTTCGGACGCTGGAAGAGAAACTGGTCTCTGCGCTCCATATTGAAACGTTTTCCAAAGATACGTTGAAAACGCTGGAATTGTATTCAGACAGTGTCGGGTTTAATCGGGCAGCGGAATTGCTGGCCGATCGGAATCATTGTTTCGGCATCGACATGGCCCGCTTCGGAGACTCGATCAACATCATCCTGGATCGGGAAACCATCGAACATGTCTCCGTTTTGGAGCAGTTCGACAGGGCATTGATCCTGTTTCGCAAGTATTATCAATATGAACAGATCCGCGGGTGGGAAAGGGAAACGGTCTCGTTGATCCCAGAGGAAGCTTTTCGTGAGGCTGTGGCAAATGCACTGGTCCACCGGACGTGGGATGTGGATGCTCACACCAATATCTCGATGTTTCCGGACCGGATCGAGATCACTTCTCCCGGCGGTCTGCCGAAGGGTCTTCCGGAGGAGGCATATCTGCAAAGCCGCATTTCGATCCTGAGAAACCCGATCCTCGGAAATGTTTTTTATCGGCTTCATATGATCGAGAAGTTCGGGACCGGAGTTCGGCGGATCAATGATTCCTACCGGAACAGCCGGATCAAACCGGAGTTTACGCTCGGCGATGGTTATATCTGGATCGTATTGCCCGTATTTCAGGAAAACGTCGATCTTTTGAAAGACGAACTGGCGGTGTATTCGGTCCTGAAAAAACGGGAAATGCCGAGCTCCGCGATCGTGGAAGCAACCGGTTTCGGAAAGTCCAAAACCGTCGATATATTAAATAAACTGGTGAAGGACGGCTATGTCAAAGTATCCGGAACCGGACGGGGAACGAAATATAAAACGGAGTGATAAGCGGCAGAATCGGATAGGAAAATACATTTTCACAGAGGTAAGACCTATGGTATAATGTACACAGTTTTTTGTGAGAAAGGATGGTGCTTCATCACGAGAAAGAATATTGGTGTGCTGATGGCAGTCGGTTTGCTTGCGACATTGACCGCGTGTAAAACGGGAACGCAGGAAGATGCCGGGCCGACGACGACCGAGAGTGTGCAGAGCGTGGCGACAGAGCCGCAGGCGTCCGTGACGCAATCCGAAACCGAGGCGACGAAAGCGCCGGAGACCGCAGGGAGCACGGACGAAAGTAAAACACGGGAAACGAACGAAGGAGGTTCACAAATGGATTATTCAGAGATTTTCAAGAACATGAAACTGACACAGGGTTATAAAGGTGTTTGGGACTATAACCCGATCATTTCACAGCATTACGGCGCGGACCCGTACGCGATGGTGTACGGCGATACCGTGTACTTTTATATGACGGCCGATGCTTACGAGTATGAGGCAGACGGCACGACGATCAAAGAGAATTCCTACAGCAAGATCAGCAGCATCTACGTGGTTTCCACGAAGGATATGGTGAATTTCACCGATCACGGTGAGATCATGGTCGCTGGACCGAACGGCGCGGCAAAATGGGCGAAAAACTCCTGGGCGCCGGCGGCAGCCTGGAAGATGATCGACGGCAAGCCGAAGTTCTTCCTGTATTTCGCGGACAATGGCGGCGGCATCGGCGTAGTTTCGTCGGACAGCCCGGTCGGCCCGTTTGTCGATGAACTGGGTCACGGACTTATTCGCCGCGACATGGAGAACTGCGGCAACGTTGCATGGCTGTTCGACCCCGCAGTCCTGGTGGATGACGACGGCAAGGCATATATCTATTTCGGCGGCGGCATCCCGTGGAAGGGCGACGCATCGCACCCGATGACGGCCAGATGCGCACAGCTGGGCGATGACATGATGAGCCTGGTCGATGTTCCGAAGACCATCGACGCTCCCTTCCTGTTTGAAGATTCCGGTATCCACAAATACGGGGATACCTACTACTATACCTATTGCAGCAACTTCGACGTGGATAAGGCGGAAAATAAAGAGTACGACTTCGAAAACGGCGAGATCATCGTTATGGAGAGCAAAAACCCGCTCGGCCCGTTCACGTACAAAGAGAGAATTTTGAAGAACCCCGGCGCCTATTGGGGCGAAGGCGGTAACAACCACCACTGTGTTTTCAATTTCAAGGGTCAGTGGTATATCACCTATCACACCCGCATGCTGGAGCTGGCGCAGGGCATCCGCCACGGCTACCGTTCCACGAATATCGAAGCATTTACCATGGGTGAGGACGGAACCATCGGCCTGATCCCGCAGACACGCACCGGACGTGAGCAGGTCGTGGCTTTGAACCCGTATGAGAAGATCAACGGCGCAACGATCAGCGTGATGGCGGGCGTGGATACCGCTCCCGCAGACGCAGTGAGCGAGAAGTATGGATGCGGAAATCTGCTTCTGACGGCGATCAACGACGGCGACTTCGTTAAGCTGAGCGGCGTGGATTTCGGCGAGCAGGGAGCGAAGACTGTGAAGGCAACGATCCGCACGAACGGTAAGAGCGGTGTGATCCGTGTTTCGAAGAAACTGAATGACCCGAAAGCCGCCGGCTATCTGGTTGTCGAGAGCGACGGAAACGATGTGACCGTCTGCACGGCGACGGTAGAAGGCCTGACCGGCGTTACCGATATATATTTCACCTTCAGCGGTGAGGGATATGAGATCCTGGACTGGATCTTCGAGTGATCGAGGTGCGCCTATGGGATTAGTGAAAATGATCAACCCTTTGACCCGCATGGATTATCCCGATCCTGACGTGATCCGGGTCGGCGATACCTATTATATGGTCAGCACGACCATGTATTTCATGCCGGGTTGCGAGATCCTGCGTTCGTATGATCTGGTGAACTGGGAGCACGCGGCGTACGTGTACGACCGCCTGGACTCGACGCCGGCGCAGCGCATGGAAGGCGCGGAGAACATCTACGGTCAGGGCATGTGGGCTGCGAGCCTGCGCTACCACAACGGCACGTTTTATATCTGCTTCGTGGCCAATGATACGCACAAAACGTATCTGTACCGCGCCCAGGCCATCGACGGTCCGTGGGAGAAGAGCGAGATCGAAGGGTTCTACCATGACAATTCCATCCTCTTCGATGATGACGGGAGGGTGTACATCGTTTACGGAAACCGCGAGATCTACCTGACGGAGCTTCGGGAGGACCTGTCCGGTCCGAAGCCGGGAGGCCTACATCGCCTGGTGCTGAAAGATCGGGACGATGCTTACCTGGGCTACGAGGGAACACATTTTTATAAGATCAACGGAAGATATTATCTTTTCTTCATTCATATGCCGCGGACGACCGGCAGAAGAACGGAAGCTTGTTTCTCTGCTACTTCGTTGGAGGGCGAGTTCACCGGCGGCGATATCTGCGATGATGATCGCGGATATTTCAACAGTGGCTGCGCCCAGGGCGGCATCGTGGAGACACCGGGCGGAGCCTGGTATTCCATCGTCTTCCAGGACAGCGGGGCCGTCGGGCGCATCCCGATCCTGGTGCCCGTGACGTGGAAGGACGACATGCCGGTCTACGGAGACAACGGTAAGGTTCCGGTAACGTTTCCGATCGAGGATCTGAAGCCGGACCATGTGTACGACGAGCTCGTCGGAAGCGACGATTTCAAAGATGCGGATGTTTCCGAGAAGAAGAGAAGATACGATTCGTTCGGCTTTAAGAGTTGCTGGCAGTTCAGCCATGAGCCGGAACTGTCCCTGGTGAAGCGCGACAGCACCGCGGGAACCGTGTCTGTGACCACGGATAAGGTCTGCGTCAACCTGGTGCAGGCGAAGAACGTGCTGACGCAGAGGACCATTTATCCGGCGTGCGCGGCAGAGATCACGGTGGATGGTTCGCTCCTGAAAGAGGGCGACTACGCCGGCCTGTGTCTGCTCGAAAGCTCGTATGCATTGGCCGCGATCACACGCAGAAACGGCGAGTTATATGTAGTCATGTTGCGACGCGTGATCCGGACGAAGTCCTTCTGGGGCGAGCGTAAGGACAGCGAGTCGGGCGAGGAACTTGCTTGCGTGAAGCTGAACGGCGAGAGCGTGCGCTTGCGCGCGGAAGCGGTCTTTGAAAATAAGACCGACATGGCGCGGCTGTATTATTATGACGGGACGGAGAAGAAGCAGATCGGACCGGAATGCAAACTGGTCTACAAGCTGGATCACTTCACCGGCGCCCGTTTCGGACTGTTTGTATTTGGGACGAAGGAGATCGGCGGCAGCGCTACATTTTCCGCGTTCACGTACGAAAAATAATGCCTATCCAGGCAGGGGGTTTCAAAAATGGATGTTTTTAAATTCGGTTTCAGACAGTGGAAGAGGCATCTTCCACTGGATATTTTGACGAAACTGTTGAGTTTTGTGGCGTTGACGGCGGATCTTCTGCTGCCGATGCTTACGGCGATCTTCATCAATCACATCATTCAGGAGCAGGCGGTAGATCATAAGAATTTCTTTTCCTTTCTGCTGACCGGCGAATACGGCGAGATGCACACGATGAAGCTGTTCTTCACGGTGGCGGCGGTGTTCCTGGGCCTGATCCTCTTTAAGGATGTGATCGTATACATCAAGAACTACATACTTCAGAAACTCGGTCTCGCACTGGAGACCGATCTTCGTGTGCTTACATTTCATAAGCTCATGGAGCTCGACTCCGAGACGATCTCCGAGTACAACACGGGCGAACTGCTGACGACGATCAACTCCGACACGATCATGTTTAAGGAAATGTTCTGCCGTATGATCCCGAATATCTGCGACAGTATCTTCGTTCTGGTCGTTGCGGTCATCATGCTGGCGCGGATCAACACGCGGCTGCTGATCATCCCGCTCATTCTGACACCGTTTTTCGCCATGGCGTTGCTGCGTTTCCGCAAACTGGCCCGCGAGAATTTCCGGGCGATCCGTGGTTGCAACAGTAATATGGCGCTCACCGTACAGGAGAACATCGAGGCGGTGCGTCTGGTGCGCTCGTTCACGAACGAAGAACTCGAGAAGAGGAAGTTCGACGCTTCCAACTACAAACTGCGCGACGCGCATATTAAGCAGATCAAGCTTTCCTCGACGTTTGAGGCGATCTTCGGCATCATCTGCCAGGCGGCGTACATCGGCAGCATCGCCGTGAGCGCGGTCCTGGTCATGCGCGGGGAGCTTCTGGTCGGCTACCTGGTAGCCAGCGCGGACTACGTGTTCCGTATCATGAACCACGTAACGCAGATCAACAACAGCATGTTCCAGATGCAGCAGCAGCTGGTTTCCGGACGGAAAATGCTGGACTTCATGAATACAGAGAGTAAGATCGTCGGCGGAGAGGAGTCGGCGGACGCGATGGAGAAGCTGCACATTAAGATCGAGCACGGTGACCTGGCACTGGGCGGCCAGCAGATCCTGAAGGATATCAACCTCGATATCGCTCCCGGTAAGAAGATCGGTATCGTCGGTGGCACGGGCTCGGGTAAGAGCGTGCTCCTGGAGTCGCTGATCCGCGTGCATGACGTGACAGGCGGACAGATTCTCCTGAACGATAAGGATATCCGCGAGTACGACCTCGATTCGCTTCGTGGCAAATTCTCCTATGTGTTCCAGGATGTCTTCCTTTTCTCCAACACGATCACTTCGAATATCGCGTATTCGGAGCCGGAGGTGGGACAGCAGCAGATCGTCAAGGCAGCGGAGCATGCGCAGGCGCATGGCTTCATCAGCAAACTGACGGAAGGCTATGAGACCATCATCGGCGAGCGCGGCCTGGGTATCTCGGGCGGCCAGAAACAGCGTGTTTCCATCGCGCGTGCGCTCCTGCGTAATGCGCCCATCCTGGTTTTGGACGACTCCACGTCGGCCCTCGATGTCGGAACGGAGAAGCGCCTGTTGCAGGATATCAAGGAAAACTATCCAGATCGTACATTGCTCATTTCGGCGCACCGCCTGTCTTCGGTCGTGGATTGTGATGAGATCATCTACATGCGCGACGGCGCGATCATCGAACGCGGAACGTTCGATGAACTGATGAAGCTAAACGGCACATTTGCCAAGATCTACAACATACAAATGACGCAGGAAGGCTCGGTGAATTTCGATGCCTTGGCAGATAAACTCGCGGAAGGGGGTGTCTGATCATGGCTAAGAAAAATACGTACTTCCAGGACGAAGTCATCAAAAAGAAATTCGATATCCGGCAGTTCGGAAGAGTGCTGCGCTACATGAGCCCGTATAAGGGTTATTTCGTTCTGGTCGGCGCCCTGATGCTGGTGTCGGCGGGTCTCGCGATGATCACACCGCTCTTGCTGAAGGAGATCATCAACAACGTGGTCGTTACGGAAGAGTATAAGACGCTCGTCTTTATCATCGCTTCCATGTCGGTCATTGCGGCGCTCGAGATCACCGTGAATTTCTTCCACCAGAGGATCATGGGCATCGTGGGTCACAAGATCATCTGTGACGTGCGGAAGGAGATCTTCTACAAACTGCAGGAGTTGCCCTTCGATTACTTTGATTCCAAACCCAACGGAAAGATCGTGGTGCGTGTCACGGACTATGTCAATGACCTGGCCAATTTCTTCTCCAACTATGTACTGAACTTACTGTCTTATGCAGTAAAACTGATCATCGTTACCTTCTTCATGCTGGGCCTGAGTCCGAAACTGACGGGCATCGTTTTCGCGGTGGTCATCCCGATGATGGCCAGCATCTTCACCTTGCGTTATTTCATTCGTAAGGAGTTCGCAAAGCTACGTGCGAAGAACTCGAACCGTTCCGCCTTCCTCGTCGAGACGATCATGGGCGAAAAGATCGTTAAGAGTTACAACCGCACGAAGAGCAGCGAGGAGATCTACAACGAGATCCATGACGGCTGCGTAAAGCAGTGGTTACGCATTTTCCGCAGAAACGAGCTCAACACGCCGATCGTCGAGACGTTCTGGAACTTCGGGACCGTCTGCCTGTACGGCGTGGCACTCTCCCTGATCCTGGGCGGCGCAGAGAGCGTAAACGCCGGTCTGGTCGTAGCATTTACCAGTTACATGACGCAGTTCAGCGGCCCGCTCACTATGATCGCGATCCTGATCCAGCAGCTGGCGCAGGTCAGCTCGAACCTGGAGCAGGTCTTCGACACCATCGACTATCCGGTCGAGATCGCGAATGAGGAGGACTGCGAGGTGCTGTCCGACGTTGCCGGTCAGGTGGATTTCAACGATGTTACCTTCGCCTATGACGAAGATGTCAATATTCTGGAGCATTTCGACCTGCACGTAAAGCCGGGTGAGACGATCGCCCTGGTAGGTCCGACGGGCACCGGCAAAACGACGGTCATCAACATGCTCACACGTTTCTACGATGTTAAGGAAGGCAGCGTATGCATTGACGGCAAGGATGTGCGCAAAGTCACCCTGGACTCGCTTCGGAAAGAGGTCGGCGTCCTCATGCAGGAGCCGTTTATTTTCAAGGGCACCATCATGGAGAACATCCGCTACGGTCGCCCGGACGCGACCGATGAGGAGTGCATCGAAGCCGCGAAGAGCATCTATGCCAACGGTTTCATCGAACGTTTTACCGATGGCTATGACCACGAGTTGGAGGAGCGCGGCGCGGGTCTGTCCGCAGGCGAAAAACAGCTGCTGTCCTTCGCACGCATCATCCTGAAGAACCCTTCGGTGGTCATCCTCGATGAGGCGACCAGCTCGATCGATACCGAGACGGAGGCCCTGATCCAGAAGGCGCTGAAGAAGCTCCTGAAGGGTAAGACTTCCTTCATGGTAGCGCACCGCTTGTCGACGATCCGCAGCGCGGACCGCATCCTCTACATCTCCAACAAGGGCATCGCCGAGCAGGGAAATCATGAGGAACTGATGGCGCTGAAAGGCCTGTATTACGCTTTGAATTCATAAATGTGACAGTGGAGAATAGAAAGACTGCTTTTTAGAGGCGCAAGAGTATGGAAAACGAGAATGGCATTTGGGTCATGCGGGGGTTGCCGCGGAACCATCCGAAGAGGATCCGAAATTATAAGCAGTTGGTGGAGCGGGTCGAGGAGATTGGTTTCCTGCCGTTGTTTGCGAATGAGGTCGAGGGCTTCTCAGTCGAGGAGATGACGGCGTCGGCTGACTGGTGGACGGGCGATATGAATGGGGATCCATGGGAGTGGCGGGAGATCGCCGCCCGGGAACACAAGATCGCCTACGGAAAATTTTTCGGCGGCAAGGCGGGCTTCATCAGTCTGGAGTGGCTGCCATTGTTCGTGAATTATCGACGGGATGGTTACGATTTCGATGCCCGCTATGAGGATGGTCTGGCCAATCATCGTGAGAAGTTGATCATGGACTACTATATCGGCGAGGACGCGAACGGTGACACAGTATGGAAGAACGTAGACATCCTGTCTACGGAACTGAAGCGTGCGGCCGGGTTCGGCAAGGGCGGCGAGAAGAATTACGCAGGCATCATGACGGGTCTGATGATGCAACTCTATCTGGTGATAGCGGACTTCCGGCGCCGGCGCAGTAAGAAGGGCGAGACCTATGGTATGGCGGTTTCGATCTTGTTGCCGCCGGAGACGATCTGGGGTTATGACCGCGTGACATTCGGCTATAAGGAAACGCCCGAGGCTTCGTGGACAGCCATCTGCGGCCGCGTGGAGGATTATTTTCCGAAGGCAGAGGATGACACCATAATAAAACTGATAGGAAAGCGCCCGTAGGGGCGCTTTTTTTAGGGCTGAGGATCGCGTGCTTTGAATCTAAGCAGAATTCCATGAAATGCGTCTCACTTTGAGATTTTAGGGTTCTTCACTTTGAGATTCCGGAATAGTTCACTTTGAGATTTCTACACTTTTAGTTTGCAGGGAATGAAGGGAAGCAATCCAGTATCTTGAAAACTTAACGCTTCGAGAGGATAAAGCGTGTTTTGCGGATCGCTTCGGTTTGACAATTAAACATATTTTAAACTATAATAGAACTCGAAATAAATTGCGGTTATGCCGCCAATCGGCGAGTTACGTATCTCCATCGGATAAGCTATAAGGAAAGAGGTTTAGGCACATGAAAGAGATCACCAAAAAGGACATTGAGGAATATCGGAAGAGCTATGAAAAGGATCCGCTGGCGCGGTCGTTGTCGAATGTTCTGGCGAAGAACAACCTGAAGGATTTCGTGTTCTGTCAGAAGGGCATGGGCCAGGCGCACTTTCATTTTTCGGTGGATGTGAAGACGTTGCCGGTCACGAACCAGAAGCAAAGCGGGCGCTGCTGGATCTTCTCTGCGCTGAATGTGCTGCGCGAGGAAGTAGCGAAAAAATGCAAACTCGATAAATTCGAATTGTCCCAGAACTATGTGGCGTTTTGGGATAAATATGAGAAGATCAATTATTTTCTGGAGACTATGATCGAGCTGATGACACAGGAAGATGGCCTCGAGAAGAACGAGCGTCTGATCACGTATCTGCTCGATACGGGCATTCAGGATGGCGGTCAGTGGGACATGTTTGTCAATGTCGTTACGAAGTACGGCGTAGTGCCGAAGACGGCCATGGAGGAGACCTTCCAGAGCAGTCACACTCCGGCCATGAACCGGACCATCAACTCGAGACTGCGCCGCTATGCGGCGCGCGTGGCGAAATACGTGCGCGAGTCTGCGGATGGCAAATATAAGACGAAAAAGCGTGACGAAAAGATCGGTGCATTGGCCGAGTCCATGCGAAAAGAGATGTACACCTTCCTGTGCGAGTGCTTCGGCGAACCCGCGACGGAATTCGACTTTGAGTACGTCGACAAAGATAAGAAATACCATGTCGAGAGGAAATTGACCCCGAAGACATTCTACAAAAAGTACGTGGGAGTGAATCTGGCGAAGGACTATGTGAGCATCGTGAATTCGCCTACAGCCGACAAGCCGTTCTACAAGAACATCACCATCGACTATTTGGGCAATGTTGTGGGCGGCAACCGGGTGCAGTACCTGAACCTGCCGATGGACGAGATGAAGGACCTGATCGTGCGCCAGCTGAAGAACGGCAGTGTGGTCTGGTTCGGCAGCGACGTCAGCCTGAAGGGCGACCGCGAGGCGGGCATCTGGAGCGAGGCCTGCTTTGACTACGAGGGCACGCTCGGCATGAAGTTTGAGATGTCGAAGGAGGACCGCCTGAACTTCCGCGAGTCTGCGATGAACCACGCGATGGTGATCACGGGCGTGAACCTGAATGAGAAGGAAGTGCCCACGCGTTGGAAGATCCAAAACAGCTGGGGCGAGGACCGCGGCGAGAAGGGTTTCTACCTGATGGATGCGGAGTGGTTCGACAACTTCGTATTCCAGGCTGTCGTAAAAAAGGAATTGCTGACGAAAGAGCAACTGAATTATCTCGAGGACGAGCCTAACCACTATATGCCTTGGGATCCCATGGGGACGCTGGCAGATTAACGGGGCGTTTCGAAAGGAATTGGGAATATGAACAAACCACTGATCAAAGCGCTGAAGCACGTGAACTTCCTGTCCGGTAAGATCGGGACGGAGGCGGAACTTAAGAAGCATCGGAAACTCACCGAGTGGGTGGGCCGCGTCGGCACGCCGAAGGGCGATGTCGTGCGCACCCGGTTTCGCGTCGGAAAGATCCGCTGCGAGGAGACGAAACCGCTGTTTGCGCATAATCCGAACTACGTGATCCTGTACTGCCACGGCGGCGGCTACGTGATCGGCGGGCTTAACCTCGCCGGCATCATGAGCACGAAACTGGCCATGGCGACCGGTTTTACCGTGGTTTCGTTCAACTACCGCCTGGCGCCCGAGCACGCATATCCTGCGGCGCTGGAGGACGCGGTCAATGTATGGGAATACCTGACGAAAGATATGTATGCGGCGGATCATGTACTGGTCGGCGGCGATTCCGCCGGCGGAAATCTGGCACTCTGCCTGACGCAAAAACTGGCGGCGGAAGGGAAAGCCACGCCCCGGCAGTTGCTTTTATTCAGTCCGTGGACGGACATGACCGGCACGGCGCCGGCCTACGAGGAACATAAAAAAGACGACCCGATCCTGAGCGAGGAATTCGTGATGGATGCGTCTCGGGCCTATATATTGAATGAAGATCCGACCGATCCGCGCTTCAGTCCGTTGTTCGGCGATTTCACGGATTTCCCGTCCACTTATATCATGGCGGGGCGGAACGGGATCCTGGTGGATGACAGCATCCGCCTGAAAGAGCGGATCGAGCAGTGCGGAGGACAGGCTGTGCTCGATATCGAGGAAAAAGGCTGGCATGTCTACCCGCAGATGCCGCTCCCGATGGCCCGTAAGGCCATGGAGAGACTGGCGGCGTATGTGTCAAAGGAGATCTACGGAAAGAACGACCACATCGGAGGACACCATGGCAAGTGATCAATGGTACAAAACGGACAATGTCTCCAAGGCTTTTCTGGCTACGGTCTCGAAGCGGGAGACACGCGCGTTCCGGCTCAGTATCACACTGAAAGAAGATGTGGACCCGGAACTTCTGCAGCAGGCTGTGATGTCGGCGATCCAGGACCGCCCGCAGGTGCAGGTGCGCATTCGCCGCGGCTTCTTCTGGCACTATCTGGAAGATACGGACCTCCAGCCGAAGGTGCGGGAGGAAGATGACCGTATCTGCCCGCTTTTGTATGTGCCCGGGAAGACCATGCTGCACTATCAGGTGACGTACTTCAAAAACCGCATCAATCTGGACATGTTCCATGCGATCACGGACGGTACCGGCGGCATGGAGTTTTTGAATATTATTTTGCTGGATTATCTGAAGCTGAAGTATCCCGGGCAGTTCGAGGATGTGACGATTCACTCGGGGGCGTCGGCCGGCGATCTCAGTCAGGATGGGTACAGCCAGTTCTATGCGGGCCAGAGTCTGCCCGGCGGCTCGGGGCTTCCGAAAGCCTATCATCCGGGTGGTCTGAAACTGCCCTATGACCAGTCGCAGTTTTTCGAACTACACATGTCGACCGCGCAAGTGCTGCCGCGGGCGAAAGCGATCGGCGTTTCGCTGACCAGCTATCTCGGCGCAGCCTGGATGCTGGCGATCCACGCGGAAATGCCGCAGCGCAAACGAAACCTACCGGTGACGATTTCATTGCCCGTAAACTTAAGGGGCTTTTATCCGTCGAAGACCGCACGGAATTTCTTCAACAGTGTGAATGTGAGCCACGTGTTCGACCGCGAGATCACGTTGGAGGAACTGGCCGCCGAATTCGACGCGAAACTGAAAGGACAGCTGGAGCCGGAGAAGATCCAAAAGGAGATGGACACCTATCAGACCATGCAGACATTTGCGCCGATACGCCCGGTGCCGCTCTTCATCAAGCAGATGGTGGTGCGGCATTTCACGAAGAAAGCGAACCAAAAAGTCTCGATGGTGTTTTCGAATATGGGGGTAATGAAACCGCCGGCCGAGGTCGGCGAGTACGTGGAGAATTACAGCGGTTTCTGCAGTACGAGCACCCTGTTTTCGACCATGTTCGGTTATAAGGACCACCTGACTCTGGGCGTTTCATCCGCATATATCAACACCGGCGTGGTGAAGAATTTCGTGCGGGCGCTGGCGGAGTCCGGCGTGGATATCAAGGTATACGCAACGGAGGTGGTCGAATGAAACATTGTCCGTATTGTAAAGTCGATATCGGAGGAGATCCGGGAAAATGTCCGCTCTGCCAGAGTAAACTCACGGGCCAGGGCGAGGCGCCGTATTTTCCTCACTTGAACGAGGTATATAAGAAACAGTCGTTGTTTTATAAGATCCAGCTGCTTTGCGTGTGGGTCGTTCTGATAGTCGGGCTGGGCCTGGATTTCGCGTTAAAGCTGCGCCTGCCGGGATATCCCGACCTGCACTGGAGCCTGCTTCTCGCGATGTGGCTGATGGTCATCGAGTTCGGGATCATGCGCCGCTTCAAACCGGGCACGGGTTCTGCCGGAAAGGTGACCGCAATCGTGCTGATCACACTGGCCTGTCTGTTGGTGACTGCGGCCTACCTGGATTTCTTTGATCTTACGCTGCAACTGATCGTCCCGATCGTCCTGACGGCGATGATCGTGGCGGATTTCGTCCTGGCCATGGTCGACAAACACAACAACAACATGACCTACCTTCTGACCGGTCTGGCGATCGGCGTTCTGCCGAGTCTGGGCTACTTTCTGGCCCATTGGACATTGACCCTGACCTGGACCATCTGTCTGCTGGTCAGCGTCGTTTTGTTCGTCGGCGCAGTTATCTTCAAAGGAAAGGCCGTGGCGGCAGAACTGCGGCGCCGCTTCAACATCTAGATCAAAAACCGAATCTTTACTCAAAATATCAAGCGAGCCCCGAAAAACTATGTTAACATGGAGTCAAGATCGATCGAAGTAACAGTAGTTTGAGGGTTGCGATGCTTACCCTCTTCACGTAAGAAAGGTGTGTCTATGGAGAACATCATGCTTTTGGCGGACAGCCTGAAACTGATCGAAGATACGCTGGGTGAGAACCTGTCGACCGACGAGATCGCGAGCCGGTGCGCCTGCTCGAGATCGACGCTCGAGAAACTGTTCCGCTACGTGTATCATCGCCCCGTCCATGAGTATGTGGTCATGCGGCGAATGATGCGCGCGGCGCGGCTCATGAAAGCGTATCCCGAGATGAACCTGCTGGAAGTCGCCATGGAATGCGGTTATAGCTCCAACGAAGCATTTACCCGTGCATTTAAAGGCGTCTGGCAGGTAAATCCTTCGGCCTTCCGCAAAGAAAATCATGCCGAACTGTTCCCTCGTTTCACACCTCCCACGATCAAAGGAGATGAATATATTATGAGTAGAATGACGTTTGATATTTCTGAGTTGTATGATCTGTTCTGTGAACGGAAGAATTGTTATTTTGTAGTTTGCGATATCAAGAGCCTGATCCCGATCAATGAGATCAGCCACAAGGCGGGCGATCTGGCCATCGTGACCGCGATGCAGCGCATGAGCGACGCGGCCGGCCCGGATGATCTGGTATTCCGCATCGGCGGCGACGAGTTCTGCATGCTGACTGCCAGCGAGGACGCAAACTATGCCGGCGGCATCGTTGATGCGATCCTTAAGCATAACGGCGAGCCCATTGTTTTCGAGGGCCGCGAGATCCCGCTGATGCTTTACGCGGGCACCGTGAAGCTGGACCTGAAGCATATGAAGTACGATGCGCTGTTCACCGACCTTCACAACGCGCTGAAGGATGTAAAATACCCGAAATAAAGTTATTCGTTCACCACGAACATTCAAGCCGCCACAGGCAGACCTGTGGCGGCTTCTTTTGTTTGAATTTCAGAGTGAAAGAAAAATCGTATCTGAAAAAGCCGAGGGGGTAGAAAAACGAAAGATCGGATGCTATAATAGAACCAGGTTATATCGGTAGTGAAAAAGAGAAGATTTTTGATTTGAGGAGGGCTATTATGAAAAACGGAGGTAGTATACCCGCACGTATCGTTGCGGCGCTTTTGGCGCTGCTTTTGGTCGTGTGTGGTGTTGCCTGTGCTTCGGTACCTGCAGCGTCCGATACTTCCGAAGAGGATGAGGATGTTTCCGTCAGTTCCGTAATGGTCAATATCAATACGGAAACCGACATCGTGTTTACGGAACTCATTTTGCATAACAGCGGCGAGGAGAATGCTGCGCTCACATTTCCCCTGCCTGAGATCTCGGCGGGGATCAATGTTGATACATTGACCGTGAAAACAAATGAGGGACGGGCTATCGAGGCTCCGGATGGCGTGGTCTCTATGAAGATCGACTCCGGGGCATATGCGGTTCTGTCCTATACCTACCGACCGAAAATGGTTTTAAGGAACCAGAAGGTGGTGGGCTTCAATCTGCAACAACTTTCCAATCAGTTCTGTGACCGTATCGGCCATTTGGAATGGACAGTCGACATGCCGCTCGATGAGTTTGTTTTGATCGAGGAGGTTCGGCCGCTGAACTATACAAACTATAATCATCAGATCCGCGTGGAGTTGAACGATTTTATGGTGAGTCGTTTTCTCAATCGGATGTATTACTCTAAGATGACCGATCTGGAAGAGGAGATTGAGGCCTGGGAAGAAAAGTGGACCAAATCCGGATATAAACATGATCTTTCTCTTCCCCGATTTGTTCTGAATAACTATCGAAAATGGAGTAGGGATCCCGGTTTCTATGATAAGATCGAATATAGCAGCTATAAACAGACCGACTACGAAACAACGTTGTTGAAACTCTATTATGAAGAGACGTTTCCGGATGAGAATGTTCAGGGAATATTGGATGTATGGAGGAACAACAGATACATGCGTTCAAGTGAAGGGTACTATTCTCCAATCGCACAAAGGCATTATTCGTATTGGGAGATAGATAGAATATGTGAACTGATCAGTGATAGCCGGATTTTTCGCACAAATACGATATTTGAAAATTTGGTAGATAATTTTACCGAAGGTGACCGAAAGAAGGAGGAGCCACGACTCTATGTTGTTTTGTTGACGCGACAGCCCGAACTGGAAGGTTATACTTTAGTCAATTTTTCGCTGAACTGGCCGGGATATCCGAACTATCGTGAAAACGGACCCGAGTATTATCTGACGGTGACCGATGAAATGACTTTGCTTCGGACAGCGATGTATGAGAATCTCTTTACTTTGACGGAAGAAGGAATTCGGTGTGAATACATGACTGAAAATGATTTTGAGGATGTGGAAGCAGTTCGCGATTATATGGATGCATTACATGTCAAAGCAGTCATACGTAAGCAGATCCTGGGGCCGGATCTTGCAAAAATGAGGGAGCAACTGTCGGAGCAGAAATTGGATTGGTCTTACTATTTATTTGAGTATGACGGTACGGAAGCATACCCGTTTGAGACATGCAAAAAGGATTGTTCCATCACTATGGATCATAAGATCGCGCTGTTCTCAAAGACCGAGCCTCTCAAAACGAGTTTTGATATTCCTATTCTCACCCATTTATGGGCGTTCTCTATTCCGGTCGAACAGTCATATTATTATGAGGAGTACAAGGAATACGGGGATGAATATGAGATCATAGATAAAGAACCGCCGGAACATTCCGTTTGTATTGAAATCATATATGATAGGCACGATGGAGCGTTCGTATATGCAGCGGATGCATTATTAAATAAGTCTACTCCGAAACAGATGATTGCCGCGCATGAGGAAACCTTACGAGACGTTGCTGAAAGGATCAACGGTCAATTGGAAAATGCACGTGAGACTATAAAACCAGCGGATCGTGGAACGATGATAGCTGAGGCGGTTGAAGCATTGCGGCCGAAGAAAGTGCCGGCGATCGTTTTGGAAGAGACAACGCAATCGTATAACGAAATGAGCACCGCCGCTTCCGAAGAGGCCGGGACAAGTGCATCTGAAGAAAACAACGAAACCACAGAGAAAGACACCTCAGGAAACAGGTGGGTGCTTCCGGTGGTCGCAGTCGCAACGGGAGTAGTCGTGGTTTTAGCGGCGGCAGGGATCTGCATAACTCGAAAGAAAAAGAATAGGGGGGAATACTGAATGAGGGAACATATTATTAGAAGACGAACCGGGCGATTTACCCGTTGCTTTGCGGCGCTTTTGGCACTGCTGCTTTTACTGACCTGTCCGGTGCCTATCCCGGTGCGGGCGGCGTCGGAGATCTCCGCGGATTGCGATGACATCACCGTACTTTCCCTTACGGTCAATGTCAACACCGAGACGAAGATGGTTACTACCGAATTGATCCTGAGCAATACCGGCACGGAGGATGCCGAGATCACATTTCCCCTGCCGGAGATATCGGCCGGTATCGATGGGGATGCATTGATCGTAAAAACGAAAGATGGACAGGATGTCGAGGCCGACAACGGCGTAGTGACGCTGACCGTTCCCGCGGGAGGATACGCCGGGCTTTCCTATGCCTACAAACCGAAGAAAAACTTAAGCTACGAACGGACGATCGGGTTTGATCTCAGGCAGCTGACCCGGCAGTTCAACGACCGCATCGGACACATCGAGTGGACCGTCGACATGCCGCTGTATGAGCTGATCCTGGTGAAGGATGTCCAGCCGATGAACTATACGGTGAAAGATAACCGGGTGAGTGTGGTGTTGGATAATTTTACGGTAAGCTCGCTCTTGAACCGGATCTCACTTACCCGAACTACCCATGCCGGTCTGTTAGAGGAGGCCGAAGAGTCAAAGAATGATAGCACCATAGCACAGTTCATCATCGAGAACTATAGGAAATGGTTTAGGGATCCTTCTGCTTTTATCGATCAGCTGATCCTTTTCGAGGATTGGGATGATACCTATGGTATCGATAGGGA